>NZ_KE992738.1:0-201141 GCF_000466465.2 Clostridium sp. KLE 1755 | reverse complement strand
GCCGCCGATACGGCAGCCGTCCGTAATCATGGAATTCTCCACCTCTGCCTCGGAAGAAATCTTGTGGCCGGTCATACCGCTGTTCCTGCTGTATATTTTCCAGTTATCGTCAAACAGGTTGATTCCGCTGTGCTCCGGATCCAGGACCTCCATATTGGCCTCCCACAAAGAGGCGATGGTTCCCACATCCTTCCAGTATCCGCTGAAATGATAAGCATACATCTCACGGCCATCGCGCAGCAGGCTGGGAATAATGTTGTTGCCAAAGTCATTCTCCGATTCCGGATCCGCCTCATCCTCTATGAGATACCTCTTAAGCACGTCCCAGTTGAAAATATAGATACCCATGGAAGCCAGGTTTGATTTGGGATTCTTCGGTTTCTCCTGGAATTCGGTGATCTTATCGTTCTCATCCGCCACCATCAGACCGAAGCGGGAAGCCTCCTCCCAGGGCACCTCCATGACGGCCACGCTGAATTCCGCGCCCTTTTCCTTATGGAACCTCAGGAAATCACTGTAATCCTGCTTGCATATCTGATCTCCTGAAAGAATAATCACATATTCCGGATTATAGCGTTCAATAAAAGGAATGTTTTGATAAATCGCATTGGCAGTTCCCTTGTACCAGTCCGATCCGGATGCCTTCTGGTAGGGCGGCAGGACATGCACTCCGCCGTAAAGACGGTCCAAATCCCATGGCTGACCGTTTCCTATGTACTCGTTGAGCACCATGGGCTGATACTGGGTCAGGATTCCCACCGTATCAATACCGGAATTCACGCAGTTGGATAACGGGAAATCGATGATACGGTATTTTCCGCCAAAAGGAACTGCAGGTTTGGCCAGCTTCTGCGTCAGGGCATACAATCGGGAGCCCTGGCCGCCGGCAAGAAGCATCGCAATCATTTCTTTTGCCATAAATGTTTCCCCCTGTTTTCTAATTTCTTATGTTAAAATTGTACCACATAATGACAATTACCGACAGCCTTTTGTGCAATTTAAGCAAAAATTTTTAGCTGTTTTTCGACCGTACATTTACAATTCCAGCCCGGGGTGTTATTCTTTTCGTAAGAAAAGGAATTCTGCGGCGCAGAATATGGGTAAACTTACAGATGGCAATCAACAAAGCGATGCGCACCGTCCTCAAGGCGCTGTCCTACGGCGACATTAACGTACAGTCCTCCAGGGCTTTTGCCAATATCAAGGCAATCGATCCGCTGAAGCGTTTTTACAGGACCATAGACACGAAGATCTACAATGGAGACTATGAGGTTCCCACCCGCATCTATCTGCCCGGCGAAGAGCTGCCTTCCCGGAACGGAATGGAGGGGAATACCCTTCCGGTGCTCCTGTTCCTGCACGGAGGCGGCTGGATCACGGAAAGTGTGGATACCTATGACCGGGTCTGCGCGGGGCTTGCCAGGGATACGGGGCACGCGGTAGTTTCCGTAGGCTACCGGCTGGCGCCGGAATTCCGCTTCCCTGCGGGGCTTGAGGACTGCTACGCTGTGGCGCGGGCGATTTATAAGAACCGTTTTCTGCTCAATGTGGATCCGTCCCGCATCACCCTCATCGGCGACAGCGCCGGCGGCAACCTGGCGGCAGCCCTCTCCCTGATGGCCAGGGACAAGGGCGAATTCATGCCGCAGCAGCAGATCCTGATCTACCCCGCCGTAAACAGCGATTACTCGGAAGCCTCCCCTTTCCCCTCCGTGCAGGAAAACGGAACTGATTTCCTGCTTACCAGGCAGAAGCTCTGCCAGTATCTGGAATATTACCAGGGTACGGAGGCCGACCGGCTGAATCCTTATTTTGCCCCCATCCTTGCACAGGATCTGTCCCGTCAGCCCCGGACGCTAATACTTACGGCCCAGTTCGATCCCCTGCGGGATGAAGGGGAAGCCTACGGAGAACGGCTCCGGGAAGCCGGAAATGAAGTGGAAATCCACAGAATCAAGGATGCGCTGCATGGTTTTTTCGCCCTTGGCATCAAATATTACCACGTACAGGAAAGCTTCACCCTCATCAATCAATTTCTGAAGGAGAATGATAACAGTGTTTGGCAGCAAACGAGCTCATTGGAGAAAGCTGGACAATGCAGCCAAGATATTTCCGGCGACCAGCAATAAAAAAGATACGCGGGTTTTCCGCTTTTACTGTGAATTAAAGGAGCCTGTGGAAGGTAAAGCCCTGCAGGCGGCCCTGGATAAAACCATGGAAAAATATCCGGTTTTCCTGTCCGTCATGCGCAAAGGCCTGTTCTGGTATTATCTTGAGAAAAGTGAATTGAAGCCGGTGGTAAAGGAGGAATCCGAGCCGCCTTGCCTGAATCTGTATATCAGAGACAGAAAGACCCTTCTTTTTCAGGTAAATTACTATAAAACCCGGATTAATTTCGAAGTGTTCCATGCGCTCACGGACGGCACCGGCGCCATACAGTTTCTCAAGGAGCTGGTAAAAAACTATCTTCTCATCCGGCATGAGGCCGACGGCCTTCCCGACGTTTCTTTTACCGAAGAGGATATGACCCTGCAGGATCAGGAATCCGACGGCTTCGCAAAGTATTATAAGAAGCCCAAAAAAGGCTCGGGGAAAAAAGTGCATTCCTTCCAGCTGTCCGGCGCGCGGACGGGCTATGGGAGCCTGAACATTACGGAGGGGCTGGTTTCCTGCCGGGCGCTCCTTGGCAAGGCTAAGGAATACGGCGTTTCCATGACCGTCTTCCTCACCGCGGTCTTCCTATGTGCGATTCACGAGGAAATGAGCCGGCGGCAGCGCAAAAAGCCTGTCGTGCTCATGGTTCCTGTGAACCTCCGGAAATATTTCCCCTCCTCTTCCATGCTGAACTTTTTTGGATGGATCGAACCAGGCTATCTTTTCCCGGAGGAGGAATATTCCTTTGGGGATGTGGTGGAAAGCGTAAAAGCATATTTTAAGGAAGAACTGACAAAGGATCGCCTGGGCCAGCGCATGAGCAGCCTGATGAGCCTGGAGCAAAACCCGCTGCTGCGCATTGCCCCTCTGGAAATTAAAAATCTGGGGATGCAGCTGGGCGTACAGCTTGCCAAAGATGACGTAACGGCCATTTTTTCCAATCTGGGCGTGGTTTCCCTCCCCCGGGAATACGTTCCCTACATCCGCAGGTTCGGCGTATTTACCAGCACGCCGAAAATAGAGCTGAGCATGTGTTCCTTTGAGGACGACCTGGTTCTCAGCTTTGCCTCCTGCTTTCAGGATCAGAATATTGAACGGAATTTTTTCCGGATTCTCAAAGGCTTCGGCCTGGAGGCTGAACTGCTGGAGGACCGTTTCCCCGCAAAAAAAACGCCGGAATATAAAGGCCTGCGTTTTTTCCAGTGGTTTTCCTTCTCCTGCATCGCCGCTGCCTGCGCCGCGGTAATGGTGAATCTGATTTTCACGCCCTCCCTGCGCTGGTCCGTCTATGTCATCGGCGGCGCCCTGAGCATGTGGCTCGCGCTTGCCCTGGGCTTTTTCAAACGGCATAACCTGCTGAAAAACGCCGTCTGGCAGATGCTTCTCCTGCCTGCCGTATGTGTGATCTGGGATCTGTGCACAGGCTGGCACGGCTGGTCCGTTGACTATGTGCTTCCTGCGGTCTGCATGCTTATCCAGCTTTCCATGCTGATTATCACAAAGGTGCAGAAGCTGCCGGTGCAGGAATATATGATCTATTACATTTTAGCCGGCCTTATCGGCCTGCTTCCCGCCCTTCTGCTGGCGCTGGGCGCAGCGCAGGTGGTATATCTCTCCGTGCTCTGCGGCGGCATCAGCTTCCTGATGCTTACCGGCCTGCTGATCTTTAAAAGCAGGGATATGTTTACGGAATTATACAAAAAGCTGCACTTTTAGGCCTGCTCCTTCAGGCTGTTTTGTGATGGAAGGGCATATATGGCATATCCAACCGCCATGCGCACAGGGGCAAACTACTGCCGGGAAACAGAGTCCCTCCCTTCGCCCGATAAAAATAATGCCTCCGGACACCAGCTGTCCAGAGGCATTATTTTTCGTTGTAATATTTTCTCTTTTTGTATTAAAAGCACAAAATTTTATCTTTTGTTCTGTTTTCTTCCTAACATTTTCCTGAGGAAGGGTTCACCCTTCACAAAAATCTGTCCGAAGTTCTCACAGTTGTAAAAACGCTCTGTGGTCACCCATTCCGGGTACGTGTTTTCCTGCTTAACAATCAGGGAATTGTCTGTGATATCAAAGCTGAATGCGTTCATAACATAACCTCCTCCGGTACGTCTGCTTACGTTCCTTTTCAATTACAATATATAATTATATGGACTTTTCGTCCATAATCTGGTAGTCTGAAAAAAAAGGCATGTTTATGTACTATCAGTACATATTTTGAGGTTCTGGCTGCATTTACATCAAAACATGGGGGAAATTGTATGGCAATCCGGTTCTGGGAAATTTACGAAGAGACAAAAGAGAAGTATAAGCTGCGCATTTTAGCTGGAAAAAATGGGATGGACAACGTAATCGGCTGGGTGCACATGCTTGAGGATGAAACGATAATCAACCGTTTCAGCGGAGAGGAGCTGGCTGTCACCACCGGGCTGAAGGCCCGGATTGACGGCTGGCTGCTTCATCTGGTCGCTTCCATGAAAAAGGCGGAAAGCGCCGGCATCATCATCAACACGGGAATGTATCTCAAGCAGGTGCCCCGGGATGTTATCGACTGGTGCGAAGCGCACAATTTTCCCCTTCTTGAAATGCCCTGGGAAATCTCCATCACCGAGCTTACCCAGGATTACTGCATGCGCATCATGCAGCAGGTGAGGAAAGAGGAACAATACGGAATCATGTTTGAACGGCTTCTCAAGGGCAAGGATGTCCCTGATGACTTCCTGGAGGAAATCGGGATACGCTACCATCTGGACGGCACTTTCCGGCTTTTCTATATGCAGCCCCAGTATACGGCGGAGGAAAAGGTCCTGTTCCGCCAGGCCGCGCTGAAGCTGGAAAACGTGTTCGGCCTGTGGCAGAACGGGACAAAAATCCGCTACCCCTATTTTCTCATGGACGTAAAGGAATACTACGTCCTGGCCGTCAATGATTTCCCGGAGGAATCCGTGGCGGAACTGACCTCGCAGATCCGGACCATTTTTTCCTATTTCTTTGAAAGAAAGCAGCTTTGCCTGGGAATTGGCCCGGAATGCCACGGCATACGGAACCTGAGCCGTGCGCTGGGCCGCGCGCGTATTGCGGCCCAGATGGCTTTCCGCATGGAAAAGGATGTGGTTGACTTTGATCAGATGGGCTTTTTCGGCATCCTCTTTTCCTCCGACGATCCGGAGATTTTAAAGGACTATGCCGACAGGCTGCTTGGCCCCCTGGAGGAATATGACAGGCTTCATCATTCCGGCAGCGGCGAAACCATCGGCTATGTGGAAACCCTGCGCAGCTATATCGCAAATGACCGCAGCCTGATCGGGGTTTCCAGGGACACCTACACCCACCGCAACACGGTAAATTACCGGATCCAGAACATAAAAAGGCTTCTGGACAATGAGCTGAAAACTACTGCCGATCTTTTTCCCTATCAGGTTGCTTTTTGTATCCGGGATATGAAATTATAGCGTACGGATCACTTTGCAGGGATTTCCAACGGCCAGGCTCCTGGGCGGTATGTCCTTTGTGACAACACTGCCCGCTCCGATTACGCTGTCCGCTCCGATTGTTACGCCCGGCAGTATAATGGCCCCGGTGCAAATCCAGACGTTGTCGCCAATCGTAACCGGATGTGTGTATTCCAGCCCGGCCACCCGCTGCTCTACATCCATTGCGTGCTCTTCCGTTACAATGCACACATCCGGCGCGATAAATACGTTGTCGCCAATCGTAATCTTACCGCTGTCCATAAGCTTACCGTTTACATTCATGAAAAAATTTTTGCCTACTGTAGTATTGTAGCCATATGTACAAAAAAGCGGCTGCTCCACGACACAGTTTTCCCCCGCTTTGCCCAGCAGGCCGCGTATGGCTTCCTGCCGCGCCTCAAGATCCAGCGGATGCAGATTGTTGTACTCGTACAGCTTTTTTACAGTCACTGCACGGTCAGCCACAAGCTCGGGGTCGCCGGGCTGATATAACAGGCCTGCATATAATTTTTCTTTTTCCGTCATTTTGCTCCTATCCGCGCTTAACCGCGCCTGTAGATTATTTTGCCTGAAGGTTGGGCGATTGAAGCGTACTTCTTTCTATACCTTCCTATTATAAATATTTGGCAGCTGCGCTTTCAGTATACTACAGATGCTTCATGAATGGCAGGGCCATCCATGGAGATGTGCTGTCCTGAACAGTTGTAATATGCTTTTCTATTTTCTGCGCACCGGAATCCACAGCTCGCAGAACAGTCCCGGTTCCCCGTTTTCATAGTAAACCTCGTAATCTGTAGCGTCTACGGCCTCATAGCCCATCTGCGGTACAAATTCCTTATAGAATTTACCCCACATTTCACTGATGCTGCTGCCGTCCTCACCGAAGCACTTGAAAACCACATAGGTCTGCGGCTCCTCTTCCCATATCTGGTACCCGGCTGCGGTCAGACTGCTTTCCTCCCAGGCACCGGTATCCTCGTCCAGAGCAATGCCGATTCCGTAACGGAAGGTTGTTTCATTTTCCTTTTTGGGGCTGCACAGGCCGTAAAGATCCTTTTTCCCCTCCGGGCGCAGGCTCCTCAGGGGTTCCACCAGTTTTTTTACGTAGCATTCCGTCCAGAAATCAGGTATCTCATGATTTTCCTCATCATTGATAATTTCATTGCTGAACTCCCTGACCAGCGCAATAAATTTTTGCGACTTCATTTCTTCCATTCTGTAATCCATAACCAAACCGCCTTCCAATGTTATTTTTATAACCAGCGGATTAAACAGACGAAGCTGCGTTCCCTTTATCCTTGCCATTTTCGGCGATACTCCATGGAACCTGGTAAAGGCCTTGGAAAAGCTTTCCGGCGAATCATAACCATATTTATAGGCGGCATCAATAACCTTTTGCCCCGTGGCAAGCAAGTCCTGTCCTGCCAGCGACAGCCTGCGGTTCCGAATATATTCGTTGGCTGTCATACCCGCCATGAAGCTGAAGGTCCGGTGGAAATTATAGCCCGACATGTTAACCTGCCGGCTCATTTTCCAGCCAGTTTTCCCGGGTAATGCGCTCCGTCAGGACACGGCGCACCTTTGCTACAAAAACCTGCATATCCCCTTCACACAGATAGGGATATTCACGATCCAGGTCTTCGTGAGGCTCTCTGTAAAAACCTGTAATATAAATTCTGCGTCTGTCAAAAGCATCCCCGGCGAATTCCTCCATAAAACAGTTCTGAAAACCAACCGCATTTTCATACTCCAGGAACGGTTGGAAATCAGGGTGGTTTCTGATAAAAAGATGGTCCAGATCGTACCAGTCCTTTTTGAAGGTCCATATGGCTTCCATCCTGTCCCTGTCGTAAAGTTCCCGGTGCTTTTCTATCGTCGGATATACCACTTCATCGCGCCACAGCTCATCCGTAAGCAGGTGCACATAGTATCCGAGGAAAAAGGATTTCGCCTTTTCTCCATAGGCAGCCCATTTTTCCCCGGTCATATATTTATTCAGGAATTTAGGGATATCAATTTCTCCGTCCGTTTTAAAATGCGAGGTATTGGTATCCGGTGTGAAAACCGACCAGTCCTCATTGGGCACGCCACTGTCCGGAGCGATATTACCCACAATAAACTCCTGCCGTTCCAGCCTGGGAAATACTTCAAGCATCTGTTCCGCAACTCTTAAATGAACCATCCATGTTGCCATTATTTTTCTCCTCCTGTTTTTATGGTAATCATTCCGCTGCCGGGTCTTCCACGATTCCTATAAATATAGGAAGATCCGTTTCCTTATCTACAATGGCATAAAGGAAGGGACGGTCCAGAATCACATTTTCAGTCACTGTATATGCTCCCCCGGCCTCCATTTCCACTACCGTGGCCGCCCCGGCTTTTGTCCCCAGCTCGTCCACTTCAATATACGTCTTATGAAGTATGCGGCTGATGCTGATGTTCCCGCCTTCACAGCTGCCGATTCCTGAAAAATCAGCAAGACCGGAATCAAAGGCCAGCGGCATTCCCATTCCTGCCAGGGTATCCGACAGCTCCAGGCTCGATTCTCCCTTAAATTTGGGAAGCGCGGTTTCCACTGCCGCTTCTACAGGGCTGGTAAACATATTCCGCAGAGCTTCCCCATCCAGCTGCCTGATATATTCCTGCAAAGTCCATCCTTGCTCCGGGAGAATCGCTGCAAAATAGTATCCTGATGCATAGGGCCTGCAAAAACCAACAGCGTGTTCTCCCTTCAAAAATACGGATTCCATGGAATACATCATGGGAACCTCGCTTTCGCTGCCGTCCTCCCGCGTGAAAGTCCCTTTCCCCACCTGACTGGATTGATAGGGTTTTTCCCATTTTGCATCGAATGCCGCAGCATTTACAAGATACATGATGGCTTCCCTGGGAATTCTGTCAAGGATGTCCTTTACCATTCCGTCCGTATTCTGTTCCACCCATTGATTCAGCGCCTTGCAGGCGGCTTCATCGAAGGGAGCGCCATAAACTGACGCCCCGGATTCCAACGCATTTCGTTTCAGGAACTCAGCATCCGGCTGAAACTGTTCATTTTCCGTGTTGATCCAGACCGAATTGGCCAGCTTCATTTCGGCGCCGTCCGCACTTGGCAGGCCTTCCGCCCAGGAAAGCAGCTGTTTTCTCCCTTGCTCCGGCTCCATTCCCGGATACATGGTCATGCCCATCTGCTCCAATGTCCCTGATCCTGCCCCAATTCGCGTCATTTCCAGCGCCTGAAGGACGGAAATGGGTGAAATCATGAGATTGCGCGTTCCATCAGCCTGCGCGGTGTCGGCAGCTTCTCCGCTGGATTATGCCTCGATGGTTTCTGCCTCGTTGTTTTGTATCTCGTTGGTTTGTACCTCACTGTTTACGGCATCCCTGAGCAGCCCAAGAGAAAATTCACAGTAAGCCCGGGCGAAATCTTCTCCGATCTCTACTGTTTCATTTTTTTTGCTTCCGCTGCGGTATTCCTTTGTCAAATCCATGGTTGATGCAGGCAGCTGTGAGGCTTTGCCGCAGGCGGGAACTGCCGCTGCAACAAGGGACAGCAGCAAAAGGAGAACCGGCAGTCTTTGTGTTCCGGAACATTTGATATGTTTTTTCAGTAGAAATGTTTTTTTATGGTTTGCTGGAGATTTTCTTTTCATCATTCCTCCCATCTGCGCATAAATGCGCGGGTGTTTCTTGTTATGTACTCATCCGGCCGGGCTGTATTACTATTTTAAAGAAAGGCGCATTATCCGATTAGCCGGAAAATCCGTCCTGAATTCTTCTCTTTTTTATTTTACCATAAACAAACTTTTTTGCATTTTTTATTGGGAATATTAATACAAAATTAAAAGAATCATAAGTTGTGCTAAGCTTTTGCCTCCATCGACGGCAAGTGTTCCACAAACCGTCTGTACATCCTGTAAAAATGAGCCCTATTGGAAAATCCGCAGGCTTCGGCCGCCTGCCGGATACTGCAGTTTTCCGGCAGAGGCGCCGCGCTGTTTTTTCAGGTAACATCGCGGCCTGCCGTCAGCTCCGACAGCTGATCCAGAACGCTTTTTCCGCCGTTCAGTGTTATGCTACCCACCTTATCGCAGATTTTTTCCAGATACTCCATTTCCTTCAGGCGCATCAGCGTCCTGTTCTCTTCCATCAGCTTCGCCGTGTTCAGAAGGCTCCTTGTGGATGCCACCTCCTCCCGGCGCATAATGACGTTGGCCTGGGCCTTTTTCTCCGCTACCAGGACGGTGTTCATGATTTCACGGATTTCTCCCGGGAGGATGATGTCCTTGATGCCTGCATTTACGATTTCCACGCAGTATTCCTCTTGTCCCGCCTTCATTTTTTCCAGAATAACAGCAGACAGCTCTTCTTTCTGATTGAGCAGTTCATCCAGACGGAAACGGCCTACCTGTTCCCTGAGCAGCAGCTGGGCCCTGGTGTAGAGGAGGCCTGATACGCCATCCACCTTTTCCACCAGTTTTTCCGGATTGGTGATCCGGTAGTTTACCACCAGGTTCAGGCGTATGCCCACCTTGTCGGCGGTAAGGATTTCCTGTCCTGAAATATCCAGCTGCTGGATTTTCATATTGAAAATCTTGCAGGTTACTTCCCGTCCGTAATTCCAGAAATAATAGGTGCCCGTGGCCAGCCTTTTTTCGTAGTGCATATCAAAATACAACAGACCTGTTTCCCCATCCTTGATGGTGATTTTTTTATAGAATTTTACGGGCATCAGGTCCATATAGATGCGGGGAAGGGTGTCTTCCATGCAGGGCTGGGTGATATCCACCAGTTTGAATTCGTTTTTTTCATAAACGTTCCAGAACAGGGTTTCCGCCTTTGTAAGCACTTCCTTGTATGCCCCGTTGACAAAACGGATGGCAATGCATTCGTCCGGCACAGCGGCTTTTACCACGCGTGCAGAAAACTCCTTATCCTGCATGAGGATATTCTCCGGAATGCCGCAGGTTTTTACCTCCCCGCTCATTGGTACGATTTGTACGTCATAGCCAAGGGCTTTGGGATATGTATATTTACCGGCAGCCAGAAGGCGCAGAAACTTTCCGTTTCGGCAAAGATAGCCGGCTTCCTGTTCTTTGATAATATAGTGTGTCATAGCAGCACTTCCTTTCCATATTTATTTGCTGCCAGGCAGCGATTTCACAACAAATCAGATACTTGGACTGATATTGGATTTTTGCTGCAGGCCACATGATTTTTTCTTTTTTGAAAAAAGATATCTGCCCCGTCCCATCCCTTTTGTGCGGGTCCTTCCTTCAGTTTCTCCGGAACAAGGCGATCGTAAGTCCGGCGGCGCCGGCCCGTATATCGCCTCAGACAGAGGCGGGAAATCAAAGGTGCTGATTCCCGGCGCTGCTCCCAAAAAAAACGGTATCCGAAGGGACGCTGGCTCAAAAGGGACTGCCTTTTTCGGAAAATCCGGCCGGTACCTGCCGTTTTGCCGGCATTTCCTTCCTTTTTTCCCGGGCCGGAACGGGACAGTTCTCTTTTCCGGTTGGTTGAAACATTGATAAGATGTTTCTGAATGATTGCTATACCAGCTTAGCTACGTGACGAAGCACGGTGGGATTCGAACCCACGACACATCATGTCTTTTAGCGTATCCGTTTTTTGCGGATATCATCTATGCCCACTGCCCGGCATGCCATCCTGTCAGAGACAAACGGCACCGTTGAGGCGCGCTGCAGCGTCCGGTTTTCCCGGATACGCTGCGGCAGGCGAACCTCAGG
The DNA here is from genome assembly GCF_000466465.2 of Clostridium sp. KLE 1755. Classification (NCBI taxonomy): domain Bacteria; kingdom Bacillati; phylum Bacillota; class Clostridia; order Eubacteriales; family Clostridiaceae; genus Clostridium; species Clostridium sp. KLE 1755. The sequence continues at coordinate 189,767 of NZ_KE992738.1, read as the reverse complement.
CAGTTTCAGCCTTTCACTACTCCTATGGTTTTCAGCCGTTTTACCGGCACCACCAGATCGGTCTGGTTATCCATGACCTCTTCAATATTTTTATAGGCGAAGCGACTTTCCTCGGCCACGTCGCTCTTGTTCTTTTTTCCAAGAATCACGCCTGTTTTCTGCAGATCCAGAATTACCTCCTCGCAAGTGAAAGCCTGCATGGCGCCCTTTCTGGAATACTGGCGGCCTGCTCCATGGGAGGAAGAACAGAAGCTGTCGGGATTTCCTTTTCCCATCACCACATAGCTGTAGCTCCCCATGGCCCCGGGAATCACCGCCAGCTCACCGTTTCCGGCCCGCACGGCACCCTTGCGGTGCACCCACACATTTTTTCCAAAATGGTTTTCCAGCGCCGCATAATTATGGTGGCAGTTAATATCACCGGCAAATTCCAGCTGCAGATCGGTATATTTCCCAATCCATTTTTCCAGAATCGCCTTCACGGCCAGAAGCATTTTCTCCCGGTTTTCCCTGGCAAAATCCATGGACAGCTGCATCCAGTGCAGATACTGCTTCCCTTCCTTCGTATCCACTGGCAGAAAAGCCAGCCGGTACTCATCGGGCACCTCGCTGTACCATCTCCGGTTCAGTTCCCGAGCCTTAGTATGGAAGTAATCGCACACGGATTTTCCGAAATGACGGCTTCCTGAATGAAGCATCACTGCCAGATAGCCATTATCATCCTCCTGAAGCTCAATAAAATGATTTCCGCCTCCCAGCGTCCCTATCTGGAAATATCCCGCCTCCAGCTGTCCCAGAAGCTCGGCGTCCTCCTCATATTTTTCCATCTCCTCAAAGGCCATATCCAGGGTATAGCACGGCATTACAGTCTTATGATGACCAAAGCCCACTGGAATATTGCGCATAATATCTCCGATAATCGCCTGCAGCAAGCTCCCGTTTCCGGTCATTACCCCGCGGATATCCTCCACCTTAATGTTCGTTTCCGTATAAGCCATGCCGCAGCCGATATCAACGCCCACCGCATTGGGAATCACCACATCCTCCGCCGCAATCACACCGCCGATTGGCATCCCCATCCCGGTATGCGTATCCGGCATCAGGCTCACCCACTTATGTAAAAACGGAAGTCTTGAGAGATGATACGCCTGCTCCATGCACCCCTTTTCCAAATCGCTTTCCTCTTTCAGCCAAACCTTTACCGGAACCTTCATGTTATCAGGTTCATACATAACAAACATATCTTCATCCCCTTTCCAATTCTTTTTGTGTTTGTATAGGTATCTCGGTTACATGCTCATTTTATGGGTTTTGGAAATTTTTATCATTTAAAAAAAGTTGCGAGGATCGTATAATTTGAATATAGTCGGTATCCTGGATGCAGCCAGGACACAGGAACCGGACAGCAGTGCATAGATTCGGCATTTTGAAAAATATACCCGACACAGGAGCTTTGCCATGAGCGAATTTCAGGAATTAATTAAGAATTTTGATAAAATAAGGGATTATATGCGCCAGTTCTATGTTTATGGGTTTAAGGTGCGCAGTGACTTTGATGCGAAGAGCGCCAGAACCTATGATAATGAAAGGCGGCGGGTGGAAAGCTGGCTGGGGGAGTATACAAAGGCCGGGTTTACGGGGAAGGGAAAGCATGTATATATCAGCGTGGATGGGAAATCGGTGGCCGGGAACCCTCTGTTTGCCGCGTGGAAATCCAAAAGCTTTACGGATAATGATTTGCTGCTGCATTTTTTTATCCTGGATCTTTTCATGGAGCACAGAGAGGGGCTGTCGGCGGGGGAGGTCTGTGATGAAATTTCAGAGGTTTATGGTTGTGTGTTCGACAGCCAGACGGTGCGGCTGAAGCTTCGGGAATATGAGAAGCTGGGGCTGCTCGTTTCTGAGAAAAAGGGAAAGGCGCTGGTCTACTCCACGGCAGACGGTTTTCTGGAAGGGCCGGAGGACTCTGGTATCCGGGAACGCCTGCTGGATGCGGTGAAATTTTTTCAGGAGGCCGCGCCCTTTGGCTTTGTGGGAAGCACGCTGTTAGATCAGGCCGGGGAGGAGAATTGTTATTTCCAGTGGAAGCATCACTTTATTGTACATACGCTGGAGGACGGGGTTCTGGCGGAGGCGCTGTCCGGAATCCGGGAGCGGCGGCGGATTTGCATGGAGGTTAAGGGCAGCCGCAGCGGACGGATGTCTTCCCTGGAGGGCGTGCCGCTGAAGATTTTTGTCAGCACACGGACCGGAAGGCGGTATTTATGCGTTTACCAGGAGATGGGGCGGCGTTTTAACAATGTGCGCCTGGATTGTATTGTGAAGCTGCGCCTGTTGGAGGCATGTCCGTACTATGAGGAGCTGGCTGAAAAGCTGGCGCGGAATCTGGCGCATTGCTGGGGTGTTTCCTTCGGCGGCAGCAATTCCCGGCTGGAGGAGGTCGTAATCAAGCTGTGGATTGATGAAAAAAAGGAGCCTTACATTATAAACCGGCTGACCAGAGAGGGCCGGGGCGGTGAGGTTCTGAGGATACGGGAAAATGAATATCTTTACAGCGGCGCTTTTTTTGATACCAATGAAATGCTTTCGTGGGTGAAAACATTTACCGGAAGAATTCTGGATATACAGGGCAGCAGTCAGGCATCCATAGATAAAATTACGGTTGACTGGGAACGGATGTACCGGATGTACTGCAGCGGGGATGGCCTGGGGCCTTCTGAGGAGGAAGAAAAGGACGAAGACTGCTGAGAGGACGCGGGCGTACCAGAAAGCCATAGTACGGGAACGCGCTGCGTTTACAGGATTGCCGCAGTTTGAAATGTAAGGCGCTGCGGAATGCGGAAGGGAATTGCAATGGAATTATTTCATGAAATATACAGCTGTTATTTTGATGTGGTGCGGCGGATTCTGGCGGAGGCGCAGAATACGCCTGTTTCCGCAAAAAGGATGGAAGAAATCGCTTTGTCGCATGGCTTTCAGGAGACGGCTCTTGCCATTCTGCCAAAGCTGACCTCAGGCGCCTGGCCGTTGCTTGAGGAAGCTGGGGAAAAGGAGTATCGTTCCAGGCTTTCCCAGGCTCCCCGGACGCCGTTAAGCAGCCTGCAGAAGTCGTGGCTGAAGGCGCTTCTCCGGGATCGGCGAATCCGGCTGTTTCTTACGGATGAGGATATCGCCAGGCTGACCCGGGAGCTTTCCCAGGTACAGCCGCTGTACAATGATGGGGATTTTCATTATTATGATCGGTACACGGACGGGGATCCTGTGGAATCGGAGGTGTACCGGGCACATTTTCAGACAGCGCTTTGTGCGCTGCGGGAGGGGAGAATCCTTCTGGTCACCTATGAAGGAAAGGAGGGGCAGACGCGCAGCTTTGAAGCGGCGCCTTATCAGATACAGTATTCTTCCAAGGATGATAAGTTCCGCCTCTGTTGCCTGAAGTACAGCCGCGGCACCTTTCGTATCAACACGCTTCTGAATTTTGCAAAAATCAGGGAATGCCGGCTTTCCTCCGAACATGTCCCGGATTCTGTCACCGGATACAGATTCCAGCCGGTGAGCCGGGCTGCGGAGCCTGTGCTGCTGCAAATCAGCGGCGAACGTAACTCTCTGGAACGGTGCATGCTCCATTTTGCCAGCTATGAAAAGCATACGGAATATGATGAGGAAAACGGCTGCTGGCTCTGCTCGATCTATTATGATTCGGCGGATGAAACCGAGCTTTTGATTGATGTGCTTTCTTTCGGGCCCGTGGTAAAGGTACTGGGGCCGGAATCCTTTCTGGCGCAGGTGAAGGAACGGGTGAAGAAGCAGCATGAGCTGCTTTACAGGATGGAGCTTTGAGATTTTCCTGCTTTACCGCCCTTTATCAGCTGCAGGAAGCATACCACGCTGATAAAAAGAATCGCCGCACAAATCCACGGCCTTGCCAGCGCCCCGCCCAGGCCTGCCGCGTCGATAAGAAGGAACACGGTTATGTTCCCTATCCCATGGAATATCATGGGCGCCAGCAGGGTTCCCGTATGTTCCATCGTCCATGCAAGCACGGTTCCCAGAAATGCTGCATAGATACCCTGCACCAGATTCCCGTGATAAATTCCAAATATCAGGCCGGAAAAAACCATGGCCGCCGGAGCCCCGAAGATATCTCTGGCTTTTCCATAAATGATGCCCCGGAAAACCAGCTCCTCGGAAAAAGGCGCTGCCAGGCCGTAAAGCACTATCCCCAGCCAAAGCGGCACATCGGCCTGGGCCCGGGATACCTCCCGGAACGTTTCGGAAAACCGATCCAGCTGCAGAAATGCCATAAGGATATTCAACCCCAGCGCCAGCGCCGCCGCCATGATAAAAAACGGCAGTATTTCTTTCCGATCCGTCCGTTTTGCGGGCCGAAAATGAAGAAACGGCTTCCATAGCGCAAAACAGGCCACCCCTCCGGTGAGAATCATAATCAGGTTTGCAAGCCCCCCGGTCAGACCTGAATTCAGCATTTCTTCCGCATTTTCCCCGCCGCCGATAAGTGCTCCTGCCAACAGCAGGCCTGCCATTTTCCCCGCTTCATACACAAGCAGCGCCCCCAATACGGAAAAAAGCGCTCTATACACCGTATTTTTATCTGCACGGCCTTTTATATTCTTTTCCGTCTCTTTCTTTCCGCCGATTCTCATATCCGCTCCTGTCAGCTCACATTTTTCCTTCTAATAAAAATAAGCCCAAATCCTCTACATTCTCCGCGATATACTCCGCCCCGGCCGCCTCCAGCTCGCCTTCCCCGGCATAACCATAGGCGGCTCCTATCGGATGAAGGCCGAACTCCAGAGCTCCTGAAATGTCGAATTTCCGATCCCCCACCATGGCGATGCTTTCATATGGAACATTTTCGTCCGGAAACAAACGTCCCAACGCCTCCGAAACCACTTCTTCCTTCCGACTGCGCGTGCCGTCCAGCTCACTTCCCACCACTACCTTAAAGCAATCGCCGATATCAAAAAAATTCAGAATCCGGTTGACAAAAACCTCCGGCTTGCTGGAGGCCACAGCCAGCACACAGCCGGCTTCATTCAGTCGTTTTAACAGCTCCTTCATGCCCGGATAAAGAGTATTTTCAAAAATCCCCTGATCCTTAAAGCGTTCCCTGTATTTTTGCACTGCAAAATCCGCCTGTTCCTCATTCAATCCGTAAAATTCCTGAAAGCTGTCCTTCAGCGGCGGACCGATAAAAGGCTCCAGCTTATCCGCATCCGGCTCGTCTATCCCGAGAGCCTTCAGCGCATACTGTACGCTGCCGGTAATTCCTTCCTTCGGATCACTCAGCGTTCCGTCCAAATCAAACAAAATATACGTGTACCTGCTTTTTTCTCCGTTCATTTCTTACTCCTCCTGACTGCGCCCTACCCAAGCAGTATCCGTCCCAGCTCTTCCACGCTGTGCGCCAGATATTCCGCCCCGGCTTCTTCCAGCTCCCCTTCCGGCGCATATCCATAAGTAACGCCGATTTGATGAAGCCCGTATTCTTTTCCGCCAACAATGTCAAATTTCCTATCGCCTACCATAACAATATCATCGAATGGGACCTTACCGTCCGGGAAAAAACGATGCAGTGCTTCCTCCACCACTTCCTCTTTTTTGCTCCGCGTTCCATCCGGCTCGCTTCCCACGGTAACTTCAAAACAATCCCCGATAGCAAAATACCGGAGGATCTCTGTCACCGAAACCTCCAGCTTGCTGGAGGCCACAGCCAGATGACAGCCCGACTCCTTCAGCCGGTTCAGCAGCTCCTTCATCCCCGGATACAAAATATTTTCATAAATCCCCTTTGCACAAAAACGTTCCCTGTACTTTTTTACCGCAAACTCCGTCTGCTCTTCATTCAGATTGTAATATTCCTGAAAGCTGTCTCGCAGCGGAGGCCCGATAAACGGCTCCAGCCTGTCCAAATCAGGCTCTTCAATACCAAGCGCACGCAGCGCATACTGCACGCTGCCGGTGATTCCCGCCTTCGGATCGCTGACAGTTCCGTCCAGATCAAATAAAATATAAGAAAACAATGCCAATCCTCCTTGTTTTGCGGAGCAAAATGCGAGCTACATGCGAGCAGAGGATTTTCCTCCTTGTTTTGCGGAGCAAAATGCGAGCTACATGCGAGCAGAGGATTTTCCTCCTTGTTTTGCGGAGCAAAATGTGAACTCTGTGCGAGCAGAGGATTTTCCTCCATATCTTTTTCCCACTATAGCAAAGTTCGGTACGGAAGTCAAAAATCTTTATTGAACCTTTTTAAATGAAGCAGGAACTGTTCAGCTGCAATAAAAATACAATATTTGGGATAATTGCACAATTTTTATCCTTTATTTTTGTACGCTATTTTCTTGACTCCTGTACGGTGAAATGCTATTCTATAAGTCCGTCCATAAATAAAAAATGACGGTTCTGATAAATTCAGACAGTGATGCTGTGCTCCAAGCAGCCTCTCATTGTTCTTTATACAGGGAGCTATCCCCGTTTCTTAATCGGTACCTTCTGGAGAAGGAAATACCGGAAAAATTTCTTTTTTGTTCCTGTTATGTTTTTAATTCGTATACATTATTATGTGTTCTGACTTAGCGCACTATTGTGGTATTCTCCCGATGCCGCCGAACTGCCGGTGATGGCCTGCCACATTTTTGCCCATTTTACGGCCACATTGGACTAATGCCTGTCGGAAACACTGCAATGTATACCACCGGAAAGGGGTGACTTTTTTACATGATCGAAGTGTCGCATATCACCAAGACCTACCGTGTTGCCAAGCGCGACGCGGGCTTTATCAACGCTTTTCACAGCCTGTTCCACCGTGAATATGAGGAAATCAGGGCGCTGGACGATGTTTCCTTTACGATTCAGGACGGAGAGATGGTTGGCTACATAGGGCCCAACGGCGCCGGGAAAAGTTCCACAATCAAAATCCTCAGCGGAATTCTGACTCCGGATAGCGGGACCTGCGTCATAAACGGCCGGATTCCCTGGGAAAACCGAATCCGGCATGTGGCGGATATCGGCGTGGTTTTCGGACAGCGCTCCCAGCTGTGGTGGGACGTGCCTGTGGCCGATTCCTTTGAGCTTTTAAAGGATATTTACCGCATTGACGATGCCGTTTACCGGAAAAACAGGGAGGAGCTGACGGAGCTGTTAAATCTGTCCGAGCTTCTGCGCACGCCTACCAGGCAGCTTTCCCTGGGCCAGCGGATGCGCTGTGAAATCGCGGCCTCTCTCCTGCATTCTCCAAGGCTTCTTTTTCTGGACGAGCCGACAATCGGGCTGGACGCCGTTTCCAAGCTGGCTGTCAGGGATTTTATCAGGCGTCTTAACGCAGAGCATCATACCACGGTGATTCTCACCACCCACGATATGCAGGACATCGAAGCGCTGGCAAGCAGGATTCTGCTTATCGGGAAAGGCAGGATCCTTATGGACGGCACGCTGGACGATATCCGCCGGGGCGGTGAAAGCATTGACGAAACCGTGGCCTCCCTGTATCAGCAGTATGATATTTAGGAGGGCGGCCATGAAAAAATATCTTTCTTTTTTCCGCCTGCGTTTTAATACGGGACTGCAGTACCGGGCGGCGGCGTTGGCCGGGATCGTCACACAGTTTTTCTGGGGAGTTATGGAAATCCTTACCTTCCGTGCTTTTTATGATTCGGATCCCTCTTCCTTTCCCATGACCCTTCAGGCCACAAGCTCCTATATCTGGATGCAGCAGGCATTTCTGGCGCTGTTTATGGCCTGGCTCATGGAAGGGGAAATTTTCGAATCCATTAAAAACGGGAATATTTCCTATGAATTATGCAGGCCCTTTGGAATCTATAATATGTGGTTTTCCAGAAGCCTGGCGACAAGGCTGTCACGCGCCGTACTTCGCTGTTTTCCCATTCTTCTTGTTGCGGTTTTCATCCCGTCTCCCTACGGGCTTGGCGCGCCGGCAAATCCGGCCTGCTTCCTTGTGTTCCTCCTGACACTGGCGCTGGGGCTTTTGAATGTGGTGGCCTTTTGCATGATCATTTATATGCTCTCGTTTTTTACCATTTCGCCGGATGGCATACGGCTTGTTTCACTGTCTATGGTGGAGTTTTTCCAGGGGGCAATCATTCCGCTTCCTTTCTTTCCCGATGCGGTGAGGAAGGTGATGGAACTGCTGCCCTTTGCCGCCATGCAGAATGTAGCTCTGCGGGTATACAGCGGGGATTTGGCAGGGGCGGCCTTGCAAAGGGCTGTTTTTCTGCAGATTTTCTGGTTTTTCGCCATGCTGGCATGCGGTAAGGCACTGGAATACAGGGCAATGAAAAAGATCGTGGTGCAGGGAGGGTGAGCGTATGAATATGGCAATTCCTAAAAATCAAAATGGGCCGGACGGGAAACTGTTTGAAGGGCTGATTAAAAGACTGACCGGCAGCCTGCATTTATATAAGCAGTATTTTATGATACAGCTCAAAAGCACCATGCAGTATAAAACCTCCTTTTTCCTGACTGCCCTGGGGCAGTTTCTGGCATCCTTTAATGTGTTTCTGGGCATGTATTTTATGTTCCAAAGATTCCGGAACGTAAGGGCCTACGGCTATGGCGAGGTGCTGCTGTGCTGCGGTATCCTTCTGATGGAATTTTCCCTGGCGGAGACATTTGCAAGAGGGTTTGACCAGTTTTCCTCCATTATTGGGAATGGAACCTTCGACCGGATTATGGTGCGTCCCCGCAGTTCGGTGCTTCAGGTGCTGGGACAGCGCATTGAGTTTACGCGGCTGGGGCGTATGGTACAGGCTGTGATTATTTTTGCTTACAGTCTTTCTGTGGGTACGGTTGACTGGAGCTTTTCCAGAATCGTGGTCCTTATTTTTATGCTCCTGGGAGGAACCGCTCTGTTTGCGGGAATTTTCCTGATATATGCGGCTATTTGCTTTTTCACGCTGGAAGGGCTGGAATTTATGAATGTGCTCACGGACGGGGCAAGAGAATATGGGAAATATCCTTTTGATATTTATGGGAAGAAGATTCTTCTGTTCGCAACCTTTGTGGTTCCTTATGCCTGTGTGCAGTATTATCCGCTGCTTTTCGTGCTGGGGCGGGGAAAATGGTGGTATGGGCTGCTGCCGGGGGCGGGGGTGGTGTTTCTGCTGCCGTGTTATCTGCTTTGGCGGGTGGGAGTGAGGCATTATAAGTCTACGGGGTCGTAAATCGGAGCCGGCTGAATAGATTAATTTTTTGCTTCCGTTTCTGCCATAAGCACATGTGCAATCTCATATTAGCTACTATGACAAGAAGGACCGAACTCCACGGAATAGTGTAGTCCTGTCCTTCTCTTTGCATGTTTTGTTCCATAATTATTTATAAAAGTGTGATGAGACACACATAAAACATTATAAAAATGTGATTGCATGTTGTGTTCCCTGGTTGAATTGCATATTTTTCCCTGTAAAATCTATCTGACAAATATGGGTCTCCTCCGCCATCTGGTGAATCCGGAACCTACAGCCTTTGGCGAAGGTAACTGCCTGTTCATCAAGTTCAAGGGCGCATTCATCGTGAACTTTGTGCTTCAAACCCGGGTAACCCAGTTTGAAGTGGTTCTCCGATAATGGATGCAGAAGAATTAAGTTCTGGTCACTTCCTATTATCTGCACAGCAAAACAGCAACATCATTCACATTCGTCCCGGTAGCCCCGGTCATTATCAGTCCGTCCACCAGCTTAAGCGCATGATAGGAGTCGTTGTTCTTCAGCACCTGATCCACATCCACCCCCAGCTGTTCCAGTTGGCCTACCGTGCTTCCGTCCACAATTCCCCCGGCCGCGTCGGTGGGGCCGTCGGTTCCGTCTGAGCCTAAGGAGAACAAAAGGGCATCCTCCCTGCCGCTCAGCTGCCTGGCTGCGCTCAGGGCAAGCTCCTGGTTCCTGCCGCCCAGGCCTTTTCCGATCACCTTCACAACAGTCTCGCCTCCCGCAATGACGGCAAAGGGCTTTTCATAATCCGAGGAGGCATAGGAAGCAATCCACCTTCCGGCGGCTTTGGCTTCGCACTGCATGGAGGCTGTCAGTATGTAGGGGTGGTAGCCAAGCTCTTTTGCATGCTCTGCTGCCGCCCGGCAAAGATCCTTTACACTTCCCACCACATGGTTTTCGATTTGGATGTCCCGGCAGGGCTGGCTGTTTAGCAGAATATCTTCCACCTTCTTTTCCAGCTGCAGATGATATTTTTCTATAATCTTCTTTACCTCCTCCGCTGTGGAATCGTCGGGATAGGTCAGGCCTGAGGCTATCATATCATCATTATCCCCGATAATATCGGAAAGGATGATGGAATATGCCTTTGCCTTTTTCAGGTATCTGGCGAATTTGCCGCCCTTCATGGCGGACAGCTTTTTGCGCAGCACATTGATTTCCGTAATCCCTGCGCCGCAGAAAAGCAGCTGCCTGGTTACCTCCTGAATGTCGGCAAGGGTGAGTCCCGGCATGGGAAGCTCCACCAGGGAGGAACCGCCTCCTGAAAGAAGGAGAAGCACCGTGTCCTCCTGCGTCGCCTCCTTTACCAGCTCCACAGCCTTCCCGGCGCCCAGAACGGAATTTTCATCTGGCGTGGGATGCCCCGCTTCTATGATTTCAAATTTGTCCAGCGCACCTCTGGAATGTTCATATTTTGTTATAATAATTCCCTTTTCCAGCCGGTCAGCCAGAAAAACAGAGGCCGTTTTGGCCATAACCCATGCGGCCTTCCCGATGGCGACCACGTAAACCTTCCCGGTAAAGTCCAGCTTTTGGAGAGAATCCCGGACCGCCTTGTCGGGCAGGCAATCGGCTATTGTTTTTTGTATAATCTGAAAAGCATCCTCACGCATACCATTTTCCTCGCAGCAAAATTTTTATGGGCCTGACCGGATAATCAGCGCCTGATGGATTCTCCGGTCATCTTCTCGTAGTATTTAACAAGTGCACTATGATCCTTTCCTCCAAATCCATCCGCCGCAAGCTGCTGCATCATCTCCATCACCTGTGCGGTGAGCGGCAGTCCCATTCCCACACCGTGCCCGGTTTCCAATGCATTATTCAAATCCTTGATATGCAAATCGATTTTAAAGCCCGGTTTATCATTGCCGTCAAGCATCATAGGTACCTTGGCGTCCATAACGGTAGAACCGGCCAGCCCACCCCGGATGGCGTCAAAAACAAGCTCCGGATCCACGCCGGCCTTCTTGGATAAAGTAAAGGCTTCCGCACAGGCTGCAATATTAAGGGCCACCACAATCTGGTTGGCCAGCTTCGTTGTATTACCCGCGCCCAGATCTCCGCAGTATACGGCACTGCTTCCCATGCACAGAAGCACCTCCTTCACTTTGTCATAAATCTCTTTCTTTCCGCCCACCATGATGGAAAGCGTCCCGTCAACAGCCTTTGGCTCCCCGCCGGAAACAGGGGCATCCAGCATCTCGATATTCTTAGCAGCCAGGGCCGCGCCGATTTCTTTTGATGCCAGGGGGGCGATAGAGCTCATGTCCACAAAAATACAGCCCTCGTCCATGGCGTCCGCGATACCGTTTTCTCCGAGAACCACCTGCTTTACCTGCGGGGAATTGGGCAGCATGGTGATTACCAGCTCTCTGCCGGAAGCCGCCTGCGCGGCACTTTCGCATTTCACTGCGCCGGCTTTGGCAGCTTCACCGGCCGCTTCTTCTACAATATCATATATCGTACACTCATGCCCTGCCTTTAATAAATTTTTGCACATGGGTTTTCCCATGATTCCCAATCCGATAAATCCTATTTTCATTCTCCGGTTCCTCTTCTTTAAGTCTGAATCATTTTGCGACAGCCAGCACAGTAAATATGCAAAACTGCCGATTCGTTTTTCTCACATATTCACCACATGTATCGGCCGGCCGTCAAGATAGGCCTTCATGTTTTCCACGGTGATATCCATCAATCTTTGCCTGGCTTCCCTGGGAGCCCAGGCAATATGAGGCGTTATTATCATATTGGGGGCCTTCAGCAGCGGATTATCCGCAGCAGCCGGTTCCCGGGAAATCACGTCCACAGCAGCGCCTCCCACCTTGCCGCTTTCCAGGGCTTCCTTCAAATCCGCTTCATTAATCAGCGGTCCCCTGGCCGTATTGATCAGGAAAACGCCGTCCTTCATCCTGGCAATGGACTGTTTGTTGATCATTCCGGTATTTTTCTCAGACAACGGACAGTGCAGGGATATGACATCCGCCTGCCGGTACAGCTCTTCCAAATCCACGCTTCTGATTCCATCCGTTAAGAGCTCTCCCGGAATTTCATGGTGGCTGTACGCCAGCACCTTCATCCCAAAGGCAAGCGCCATACGTGCAACGGTCCGTCCCACATTGCCAAAGCCGATAATGCCCATTGTTTTTCCGGCAAGCTCTGTCAGCGGATACTTCCAGAAGCAGAAATCAGGGCAGCTGCCCCATTCCCCATTTTTTACCGCCTGGGAATGGGCGCCCACATGATGGCACAGCTCCAGCAGAAGCGCCATGGTAAACTGAGCCACGGAAGCCGTACCGTAGGCCGGTACGTTGGATACCACGATTCCCCTGTCGGAGGCGGCCTTTATATCCACAATATTCACTCCGGTTGCCAGAACTCCGATGAATTTCAACGCCGGGCATTTCTCCATGATTTCCGCGGAAATTATGGTCTTGTTGGTAAACACGGCTTCTGCGCCCTGCATACGCTGTGCTGTCAAATCGGCCGGCGTCCTGTCGTAAACCGTAAGATCCCCGCAGGCCCTCAGCCCATCCCAGCTTAAATCACCGGGATTTTCCGTAAATCCGTCTAATATCACTATCTTCATACCTGTTTTCATTCCGGTTCATCCTCCAGCAGCGCCCATGCTCTCTTGATCACCCTTTTTGTATTTGCCAGCACGATATCCGCATCCTCCTCCGGCCTTGGGGAAACCTCCATGGACAGCGCCATCGGCTCTTCCTTCCTGAAAAAGCCCTCCTGCCTTAAAACCCGGAAAAAGTCAAGCAGCTCCATCGTGTCATTGGCGCTGTTAGGATAGCCGAAACGGGGGTGTTTATCCCCATAGGCATCACAGCCGGGCTGCATCACCGCGTTTCCTATATGAAGATGGGTGATATAGGGGCGCAGGGTCTGTATCACAAACCGGCTCGTTTCATAGGTGGTGGGAAAATGGGACAAATCCACAAGCAGTCCGAAATTCGGGCATTTTGTCCTCACATCCGCGGCAAACCTTGCCGCCAGCGGCGCAGGGCCTATCAGCGCTGCTTTATCACAGTCATAATCAAACACCTCAAGGTTCACATACATTCCTTTGCTTTTGGCATACTCACACAAATGAATCGTGGTTTTCAAAAGCTGTCCATAGGCCTGCTCTTTTGTTTCCTCCTGCCATTTTCCTGCCAAGAAGGCTATCCCTTCAGCCCCCAGATAAGCGGCCTCATCGATTCCTTCAAGCAGCGTTTCCTCCGCCCTTTTTCGTCCTTCTTCGTCGATATCATTGGGGTTTAAGCCGGTGGAAAGCAGCCTGGGCTGCGCGCCGTAGCAAACCTTCATATGGGACTGGGAAAGCAGGTGCTTCACCCGTTCCCTGAGCTTATCGTCCTTGATCTGCGTCAGCTCAATACAGCTGAAAAAATCATCCCTGAGAACCTTAAGCAGCGAGTCCTCATAGCTTCCGAAGGACTGTCCGTACATGGCGGGCGGATAACTCATCCACAAAATGGTTCCCACCTGAAAATAAGCTTCTATATTTTCTTTCATCATATACCTCCTGTATATCGCAGGAACGCCTGCGATACTGCATCAATCAGTCGTTTAAAAGGGGCCTTCAGCCTTCTCTTCCTTCCTCCGTATCCAGAAATACGGCTGAAAATTCCTGCAGGCAGGGAATCCGGATCACGATTTCCCTGTCTTTCTGCACCATCTCTTCTTCCACTTCTATCCGGCTTTCTTCCCGCAGGATTTCTGCATTTTTCAGGGAAACGCCCCGAAGCCTTACCTCCAGATCATATACCGGCTGAAGGCTGCGTATTGGCCGGAAAGGCCCTGAGGTGGTGTTCACAAAGGAAATTACCTTCCTGCCGCCCTTCTTACAATCACAGGTCAGGGAAATGTGCACGCTCTCCGGCACCCGGGCGGTGAAAGAGAAGTTCCCGCCTGCCGCCCATTCCACCGCGTTCCGGTAGGTATTGATAAAATCCTCATGGCCGTTTGTAAAGCAGGCTTTATCCGTCTGATTGGAAAAATAGACCACCCTGCCTTTTCCATACTGTCCTGTCAGTATGGTGGGATATTCCGTCTCTTCCTCCGGTATCCAGGCATATTCCGGCGGCTGGTTGTAAATCGGGGGCACATAGGAGGCCGCCATATCATAATCCGCCTTCTGTTTTGTGCAAAGAAGAGTCTCCTCCTCATTCATTATCATTTCCGTCCGCTCAATATCCATGCCTGCAAAAACCGGGTGCGCCATCCTCACCTTCTGGTAGCTGTCCCATCTGGTGTCTTTGACAATTCCTGTAAAAGAACAGCCGAACACATCCTTCAGGCCAAAATCCGGCCGTCTGCGTCCTTTTTCATCATAAAGGGAGGTCCTGAAGGAAGCCACAAGCCCGCCGCCGTTTTCCACAAAACGGCGGATAACCTCCATATGCTCTTCGCTAAGGCAGGCTGCATTGGGCAGCAGCAGCACCTTAAGCCCCTTTAATTTTTCATAGGAAAAATCCAGATCCGGCACAAAACGGTAAGGGATATGGCAGTCAAACAAAACCCGCTCCACGCCCCGGAGGAAGGTCCCGTATTCATCCTCCGCCATACTGTCCTTTCCCCACACATCCCGGGTGGCCCTGGAATAAAAGATACCTGTTTCCCCTTCCGGTATCTGCCCGTTCAGAAACGGCGCGTTTTCCTTCAGGTAATGGTAAATTTCCTTTTCCCCGCCCGCATTTCTTCTGTCCACGGCGTTTCCCGGATACTGTCCGTTAAAGTAGTTGTTCCACAGGTTTCCTCCCGCGCTGACCGCTTCCCACAGCCATATCCGGTTTTCCAGGCGGGGCGCTGTTACGTACCGCCATTTTGTTCCATTCCCTCCCGAAAGGGCGACGCTCTGCTTTTCCGGCGCAATGGCCTTTAAAAAACGGATGCCGGAAGCCGCGTGGCTGTAATCCTCATATTTTTTCTCCGGCTGCGCGCTGCCGTCCAGGAACAGCGGGCTGACCAGAAAATCAAATTTATCCTTGGCGTCATACAGATCGATTCCTGAGGTAAGGGATGTGGAGACATGGTACATGCCGAAGATTTCGGAGACATATGCCTTATCCTGCCCGAAGCTTTTTACCGTGCACCGCATCCTGTCCATATGCTGCCTGGCATGGATGGATTTCCATTCCCTGTATTCCCGGAATTCCCCGGAAGCATAGTCGGCGCCGGAGGGAATCTCCCTGCCGCTGTAGGCCCGGAAGCTTTCTCTGCAGCCGGGACAATAGCAGGGGCCGTAACCGAAGATCACACAGTTTTCCCACACGCCGTCCACATCATATTCCTGTAACAGCTTCCGGATAAATTCCTCCGCATGGCCGCTTCCGTAAAAACTGGTATAGCAGGGCCTGTAAATCCGGTCATTCCATCCCATCAGCGGGGAGCCGTCCTCATTCTGTCCGAACCAGTGGGGCTTTTGCTCGTACCGTTCCTTCTCCACGCCCCTGAAATCCACTCTCACAATTATACGGAGCTGATTTTCATGGCATTCCTTTACCAGACTTTTCAGGATATCCTGGCTGCCCAGGAATCTGCCCGGCCTGCCCAATTCCGTTTTATTCGGGAAAAAATCCATCACGCCGCCCGCGTTGACTACCAGGCAGTTGCTGTCTGTTTCCTTCATGTACTGCACTACCGCGGCCGCATCATACTGCGCGGCGTCCTTTTCCCGGAGCACGGTCTGCAAAATTCTTACTTGCTCCTGATACCAATATTTATTCATATGCAAAGCTCCTGTATTGTTCACGCCCTCGGAAGCACCGTATTGACCTGTCCGCCCTTCAGCCACTCCTGCAGGCTGTCAAATACAATATCCGCCCTCAGCTTCATGGATTCCTCCGATGCAAAAGCAACGTGGGGCGTTACCAGACAGTTTTTCGCATGTAGAAGCGGATGGTCTGCCGGCACCGGCGGTTCCATTTCAAAGACATCCACCCCGGCGCCTGCGATCCGGTCTTCATTCAGCGCATCTGCCAGCGCACGGGAGTCTGCCACCGGTCCTCTCGCCGCATTGATGAGCACAGCTGTTTTCTTCATCAGCGTAATCCTCTCCGCATTGATCAGCCCTCTTGTTTCAGGCGTCAGCGGGCAGTGCAGGGAAACGATATCCGACTGTCCAAGCAACTCCTCCAGCGTCACATAGGTAACATAATCCGGCACATTTTCTTTTTTGTGTCTGGAAAAAGCCAGAATCCTGCAGCCCATGGCATGGAACAGCTCCGCCACGCGCGAGCCTATGGCGCCGTAACCGATGATTCCCACCGTATGCCCTTTCAGCTCCCGGCCTACCAGGCCGTCCTTTGTGCCCTCTTCCCTGCACCGCTTCTCCACCTGGGGAACCTTACGGAACAGATCGATTGCCATTCCCAGCACCAGCTCCGCCACCGATTCATTGGAATAGCCGGAAGCATTGCTTACCGCAATTTTCTTCTCCTTTGCCGCTTCCAAATCCACATGATCCACGCCGGTAAAGGCTACATCAATGAACCGAAGGGAGGGACAGCTTCTTATGACTTCGCCCGACAGCGGCATATTGGCCAGCATAATCACATCCGCATCCTTCGCCCTTTCTATCTGGACAGCCGGATCCGTGTTCTTTTCGTAAGCGCGGAAGGTATGTCCTTCCTTTTCCAGCTCCTGTGCATATTTCTTTAATTCCGCTTCCGGAATTCCAAGGGATTCCAATAATACGATATTCATCTTCATTCGCTCCATTCCGCACGGTCACGTGCTTTTATTATTTTTTAATTCAGGCTGACGGTTAAAAGTTCCTGCTCCTCCAGCCTTGAAAGCAGGATTACCCGTTCTCCGTTTTCTTCCGTTATCCTGATATGCTCTCCTGAAATAAGGCTGACGGCTTCCTCCCCTGCTTCCGGTACACGCAAAGTTATCCGCACGGGTCCGATAGGAAGATTGGCTTCCAGCGCTCCCAGAGGGACGTCACAGCCGGCCAGGTTTACCAGATGAATCAGGAGACAGTCCGTTTTTCCGCCTTCCCGATCCCGGCCCTGCCCGCTGCTCCTGCTTCCATCCTTACTTTCCTCCTGCCCTCCGTCCTCCCTGCAGAAATGACGGTAGGCATTGCAATTCACATGGGCCGGCGCTTCCACGGAAACCGGAAAGCTCTCCCGCCCCGCCCATCTCACCGCGCCCTCCAACAGCCTGCGGTGATCCGGTATATGGTATCTGGCATAGCAGCGGTCAATATCCGCCGGGAAATATACCACCCGGGAACCGCTTTCCAATTCTCCGGCATAAACAGCCGCTTCCCCGCTTTTTTCCCTGATCCAGGAAAATTCCGGCGGATAAATGGGGAAGGCAGGGATGTAACTGCCAAGAGGCTGCAATGCCCCTGCGTTTTCTGTTACCCGCAGCCTGCCTCCGAAGGGCAAAAGCTGTGTGTCCGGCGTATACTTAAATACCGGATGGCCGGGCTGTGTTATTTCCAGATAGGTATGGCTATCATGCACCATCCAGTTATCCTCACCCGATCCGGTAATCCCTTCCTCTTTTCCACATACCCTGAGCCCCATATCCTCATACAGCGCGCCCGCGCCCTTCCATTCCCCCTGCGCGTCATACAGCCCAGTATCCGAGGTGAGCAGCAGATCCTTGCCCTGCTTAAGCCACTCCCTCACCGCCGCCGCCTGGCTTTCGCTTAAAATGGCAAGGTTCGGCAGAATCAAAAGCTGCAGGCGCTCCCCATATTTTCCAATATCATCGGCATGTATCGGCAGAAAAGGGATTCCCGCCCTGGACAGGCTTTCCGTCATTCCCTTAAAGCTGGCAGCACTGCGTTCCTCCGCCCTGTCCCTTCCATAATAAATGGCGCTTTCCTGGTTCCATACCACGCCCACATTGGCCATATTTGTACGGTTCCTGAACCACTTCTTATTTTCTCCCACAAAACGGTACAGATCCCGGGAAATGGAAAACTTCCGCTTATCCTGCGTACCGCCTCCCACAAAATGGAACCAGGGTGCGATCCCGCCGCCCAGCCCCGTGAGCATCCACTTGCGTACCTCCTGCCGCTGCCCCGCAGAAAGCCGGAAGGTACGCTCTCCTTTGTAATAGTGCGCCATGCTCTCCGCCACAATTATATTCTCATCGGCAGCCAGCCGCAGCAGCGCCCCGTTCAGGGAATTCTGCGCAAAGCCGCTGCTGCGGTCCCTGGACTGATGATCACAGAAAATAAACGGCGCATCCTGCACCAGCCTTTTGATATCATAAAACCTTCCCCCGGTGGAAAACGGGTCCGCATTCAGCATTCCGAACCATTTACAGTCCTCCCCGCCACAGTCCGAGGTCACCTGATTAAAATATTTCCAGTTTCTCACTCTGGTAGCATAGCTCCAGCTGACCCATTTCCGGTATACCGGATCCTCCCAATCAGCTTTTTCCGGCAGGCTGCAGCCGCATTCCTCTAAAAAAAGCCTCCTGCAGTTCTCACAATAGCATATGGTTTTAATTCCCGGCCCGGCCCAGCTGTTGTCCGCAAAGCCGTCCGGATGATATTTTTCTATGATTTCACGGAACACTTCCGGAATAAACTCCTGGTAATAGCCTCCGTTCACACAGGCCATATACCTTCCCTGACTCAGGATGGGCCGCCCTTCCCTGTCCCGGCAGTACCACTCCGGATATCTGTCATACATTTCCTTCGTGGTACAATTGATATCCATTCTGGCAATCACGGTAAGTCCCGCTTCCCTGGCCGCCCGGTTCCACAGGCCGAAATAGTCCTGCTCCCCAAGCCCCTGCGCCTTATACTGATAGGAAAAACGGCTGCGGTAATAGCTGACAATTCCCCCGCAGTTAATAATAACGCCTTCCACACCGGTCTTTTTCCAGTAATCCTGCCAGAAAGACAGATCGCATCTGACCGGATCATCCTCGGTCAGATTTACCTGTCCCCATAAAAAAGTCCTCTGATACCAGGGTTCCATTCTCACCTCTCCTTTGCAGTAATCAGTACCGCCTTATACAATCCCTTTACAGGAACCTTCAGTTTACCGTCACAGGCAATTTTTCTTTTGCCGTCCGCCTCCAGGCACTGGGCCTTCTTCACCTCCAGCCCGGGGAAGGTAAACCTCGCCTCTAAAGGCAGGGGTTCAGAAAAGGTAGTGCCGTTAAATCCGGAGTAATTTAAAATCTGCAGCAGGTATTTATCCTCCCCGCAGCGGTGGAAAAGCACCTCCGCACAGGACGGCGCCTCCACGCTTATCAGTCCTCCCTGCCCCGGTTCCCTTTGCAGGCCGTCCTTCCAGAGCACATCCAGGAACAAATTTTTAAAATCCTCATATCCCTGGGAATAATAGAGCTGTCCCGGCATCCATGGAAAATAAACGGACTTGCCTTCCCTTATGGAAACACAGCTCTGCTCCGTCACCTCATGGCCGAAGCAGCGCTCCGGCGGCCCATACATGCTGGCTGAAATCAACGGCATATAATTTCGGTTTCCTTCCTCCGGTTCCATATAGCGGTATTCCTTATCCAGATATACCCAGTCCCGTTCTCCGAAATGCCGGAAAACGCTTTTCGGTTCGGTGAGCATGTAGCTGCCCCGCACCGGCTCCAGCTTTTCTTTCAGCGTTACGGAAAACAGCTTCTTAAGAAGCGCCCCATCCTTTTCCAGCGCAAGCCCGGTCCCGATGATGACAGCGCCGCTTTTTTCCAGCGCCTGCGCAGCCTTTATCGGCAGCTCCTTTATTCCCGGCAGGATGATCACGCGGTAAGCATCCGCTTTTTCCGCCAGAAGCTCCGTCTCCCTGCCATCCATTACTTCAAAGGGAAGGTGCGCTTCCTTCAGCATTTTATAGATGCCCAGATATTCCTTCCTGGCATCCTCCCCGTCCCCCGCAGGATTTACCAGAAGAATTTCCCCGCAGGGCTGCAGGCGGCTGAAAATGTCCTCATATTTTTTATGGAAACGGAATACCCTTTTGGTTCCCTCAAAATTCATTTTATCAGGATAGGTTTCAAAACCCCCGATGATGCACCAGTCCAGGTTTCCCCTGGCCGCCATGTCCCCGTAAAGCCGAAGCTCATTCAGATACGGTGAGACTCCCATGAAGCGGTAAAAAATATCCACGGCATTGATCACGCAGTTGCTTGAAAATCTGTTGTTAAAGGTTTCCTGCACAAAGGAAACGTTGCTTTCGCTTTCCATTGCCCAGAAGGGAAGCGGCCGATCCACAGCGGAATTGGACTCGCTCCTCACCAGATCCACATGCCTGCTGCTGTAGGTGCATACGGCGGTTTCCGGATTCAGCTCCTTTACTTTCCTGTAGATTTTCTCCAGCAGATCCTGCGTGGTAAACTTCCTGAATTCCTGGTATTTCCGATATACAGGATCTTCCTCGTTCTCCTGCGTGGGCAGCTCCATGCCGCCGCTGTAGAGCGCAAAACGCTTCCGGCAGCTCTCACACTGGCAGATGCCTACGTACCGGCCGCTGTAGTCCCTCGTCTGGTAACCGAACATATTGAAAAATACCCCGTCCACCGGATAATTGCTGATCACCTCTTCCAGAATCTGCAGGGAGCATTCCTGCTGATAGGGCCCGTTGACACAGGCCGCCGCCGTATCATTGTAAAGCACCGGCTCACCCTGTATGGACTTGCTGAACCATTCCGGATGGGTTGTAAGAAACTGGATATGCGTTTTGCTGAAATCAAACCTGGCTATCACCCGGATGCCGTTTTCATGGCACCGGCGCAGAAGGTTTCCAAAGAAATCGTCTTTCAGATAGGGGCTGGTTTTCTGACATTCCAGCCTTGTGGGATGAAATGCGGTAATGCCTCCGCATCCCACCATGCAGACATTGGCTCCAAACTCCTTCAGCGTTTCCACATACGCTTCCACATCCATCCCCGCATCAATATCCCGGAGATTGTTTTGTATCATCCTGAATCTTTTTTCTGTCCACCAGCTCATCTGCTCCTGTCCCCCTCGTTTTTTCCTGTCCTATAAATAAATCCGCTGCACTCCCCGTTTTTCCTGTGGTCAGCCCCGCAAATGCGCAGCACTGACGGAGCCGCTGTAACAGTCCCGATAAGGAACTGTTATGGTTCCTTTACTCCATTACAATTATATCCCAAACAAGAAGGCTTTCCAATCGTATCCGGATCCAGCCGTCATTTTCCTCCCAGGAAACAGGCGCGCCCTCCAGTGCGGAAAAAACACGGGATACCTTCCCCTCCTTCCAGCCCCTGACTGCAAACTCCAGATGATGGCATTCCACAGTATTCTTCAGCGGACGGCTGCCCACGCCGTTTACCAGATGCACAAGGAATTTCTCCCCTGCCCGGTAAGGATAGGCAAAAATCCCTTCCGGCAGCAAAGCCCCGTCAAATTCCGTCTCCTCACCGTTCAGATAGGAAATGCAGTTCCCAAAAAGCTGTTTCTGATCCTCTAACCCAATCTCCAGCATCAGACGGGACAGTTCAAAAAATCCGGTAAGTACCCTGCCTTTTCCCACTCTGTTTTCCAGCAGCAGCGGGATCCCGGTATGGGTTACCGGCAGGCCGGCGCGTTCCGGCGGCGCCCCCACGCCGTCCGGCGGTGCAAAGGGTGGGATGAATGTCATCAGCTTCACCGCTTCTTTTTCTGCCGACACATAAAGAAGCTCCCCTTTCACAGGAATATACTTTGTTTCCGTAAGCGCCTGATTCAACACCTCACCCTCCGGCTCCAAAACGCCGTAGGCAGCCGATATGCCATGCCCCGTGCAAGCTTCCGGCCGGATTCCCAAAAGCCCGGCAAGCGCCTGCGTAATTGCGGCATCCGTCTTTTCCGCATAAAGGCTTCCGCCCGCTTCCACGTATTTTCCCAGAATATCCGTTACAGCGCTGTCTGTGGGAAACCCTCCGGGAAGTATGACTGTTTTATAGGTCTTCATCCGATCCAAATCCATATGCCAGATATCCATGATATCAAAAGGTATATGGCAGTCCATCAGTCCCTGGGTAAATCCCAGCTCACTGATGCCCGCATTCCACAGAAGAAGGGTCCGGGCCGCAGATACCGCCCCCTGCATCAGGCTGTCGGAAAGCGCCGCCTTATGGGTCACTTTTTTCATCACCGCAAGCAGCCTTTTGTCGGTAATCACCGCATCAAAGCCGGTGAGCGAATGCCACAGCTGTCCGTTGGCCGCCGGAATCTGGCTCAGCCAGAATTCATACTCCGCCGCCGGAAGCCCCGTATGCCTCCAGTCCATACCGGGACAGGAATGGATGATCCCAAAGGGCCTGGGCGCCTCCCCCGCATATTGCCCCAGCTTCATGTTCAGCGTAGGCTTCCAGGAAAAAGGGAGCCTCTTCTTTCCCGCGGAAAGAATGTCCTGCGCCTCCGTGCATACCATATCCGCCGTTTCATACCGCAGATCCAGATTCTCCGGCAGCCCCGTACCATCCTCGCGGTAGGTGCCATAGTAAAGAATGACCGGAACCTCTTTTCTGCGTTCCTTTACGATGCGGTACAGCAGTTTCATATTATCCTTAAGGCACTGCGTCTGCCAGTCCGGCTCCCAGTCCTTCTTATTTTCAGGAAGCTCCTTTGCATACAGGCTGCGATACTTTCTCCGGCAGTTCTCGCAGTAACACTCCTCCATATGGGGCGCGTTATAGAAAATACCGTCTATCTTCAGGCAATCCAAAGCCTCCTCCATCACCTTCACGGCAAACGCTTCATTTCTGTATCCGCCGTTAATACAGGTTGACATCAGCAGCGACCAGCTGCCCATACGGCCGCTTCCGTAGCATACGGGCTTTCCCTCCCTGTCCTTCACAAACCACTCCGGATGCTGCAGGTAAACCACATCATCGGTTTTACTGAAGTCAAACCTGCCGATAACCTTAATCCCCAGCGCATGGCAGCAGCGGATCAGATCCTCCAGAAGCTTCCCTTTCGCAGGAAGATATTCGTTGATATGATGAAAAGGGATCCTGCTGTGGTACCAGGCGTAGATTCCCCCCGCATTTATTACCACAGCATTGGCCCCCGCCTCACGGGCCTTTGCTGCGATTTCCTCAGGATCCATTTGAGCCGTGTCCTGTATCTGCAGATTGTACTGAATCACTCTTAAGGCTTCCTGCCACCATTGTTTTTCCATTGCTGTTTTCCTTTACTGTTTAATGCCGCTTACCGCCACACTCTGCACAATATACTTCTGCAGGAAGAGGAACATGATGCTCAGCGGGATGGCGCTGATTACGGCAACCGCCATTCTGGGGCCGTAATAAATGGAGTCCTGCTGGGCGTTGAAAACGGAAACACCTACGGATATCAGCTGCTTTTCGGAGCTTCTGATCACGACCAGAGGCCACAGATAGCTGTTCCAGTTGCTCAGTATCTGCAGGATGGAAAGGGTTGCGATGAGCGGCTTGGAAAGCGGAATAATGATCTGAAGGAAAATCCTCCATTCACTGGCGCCGTCAATATATGCGGATTCTCTCAGGGAATCCGGGATTGCCTCAATATTCTGTCTTGCAAAAAAGATGCCGTATACATAAGCGCAGGCTCCCATAAGCAGCGGCGCATAGGTATCCAGAAGTCCCCAGCTCTTGTACTGCAGATACAGAGGCACCATCCTGGATTCAAAAGGGATCATCATAACCGCCAGCATGAAAATGAACCAGAACTGCTTTCCCACAAATTTCCCTTTCGCAAACGCATAACCGCACATCAGGGCAAAAAATACGGCAAGGAAGGTATGTACCACGGTAACAAAAATCGTATTCATATAATATCTTACAAGCGGTATGGTATTGAAGGCTACCTCATAGTTAAACAGAGAAAACTCATGGGGCAGCAGTGAAAATTCCGGCAGTGTGGACAATGCTTTTCTGTCAAAAGAAAGAACGATACACCATACAAGCGGAATCAGAATCACCACCAGCAAAAGCAGCAGTACAGTGATTAATATAACTCTCCTAATTTTCTTACGCTTCATAGATGCTCCTTTCAGGCTTCTTTCTTTTTAAAGAATCCTGTCATTTTCAGATTGATTAACGTGATTACAAACGTTAGGACAAACAATATCATGGCTCCCGCAGAGGCGATGCCATACTGAGGGCTTTCAAAGCTGAACTGGTAAATATACATCAGAATCGTCTGGAGCGTGCCGCCGGGACGTCCTGCCGAGGTATTGCCGCCGATGATGAACAGATCCGAGAACCTGGCCAGTCCGTTGATAATGGAGGTGATAAAAAGGAAGGCGAAGCAGGAGGTCATCTGAGGGATGGTAATGTACCACCACTGTTTCAAGGCATTTGCGCCGTCCACCTCCGCCGCTTCATAGATTTCACTGGGAATGGACTGCAGGCTTGCCAGATTAATCAGCATGGAATAACCGATGTTTCCCCATACGCTCAGGATTGTTGCGCCGAATCTGGAATAATGGGAATCCGAGAGCCAGCCGATAGCTACTTCATGGCCCGTCAGCATAGAAAGCGCGTTATTTAAAAGCCCGCCGTTTGCCTTCAGCACCACCTGGAAAATCAGCACTACGCTGACACCCGTTATGATATTGGGGAAATAATACCCCACCCTGAAAAAGCTCTGCCATTTGTTTTTCCCCACATTGTTAATGAGCGTGGCCAGGATGAATCCGATAGGGATGGATACCAGGCTCATGAGGGCGAGCAGGAAGGTGTTACCTATGGATTTTACAAAGGAAGAGTTATGCATGATCTTTTCGTAATTCTGGAAGCCTATGAATTTATCCTCGCCGAAGCCAAGGACCTGGATGTCATGAAAGCTGTACTTGATGGCAGTCAGCATCGGTATGTAGGTCAGCACGATCAGGGTAATGATGCTGACGAATATAAAGGAATACCACACAAGCTGCTTTTTAATCTTTAATTTCAACGCCTGTCTGTCTTTCATTGAACAAACTCCTTTTATGATAAGCGGAACCAGAAAAGCAGATGCTTTTCCGGTTCCTGACCAGATAGCCTTAACTTGGTTTAATTTAATGTGCTCATATAATCGTCAAGATTTTTCTTTACGTATTCCATGGCAGCGTCCGCATCCATGTTGCCCTGGAACATTTCATTCAGCACGGTTGTCAGGTCATTGGCAAAGGTGCCGAAGTTGCTGCTGTCGTAGCAGTTGTTTGCAGAAGCGCTGAATTCCAGCGGGCTGGTGCTTACAACATAGGAAATGGGATCCGCATAATCCGCAGGCATATACTCGCCCAGCTTGCCGCTTGCCTCTTTATTGGCAGGAATACAATAGGTATCCAGAATCCACTGCTGTACCACATCGTCCATTACCATGAATTTCATGAATTCCCAGGCCAGGTCCTTCTGCGTGCTGGTATTGCAGATTGCCATGTTCCAGTCGCCCATATGGCTGGAGGTGATTCCCTTAAATTCGCCGTCTTCAATCTTGGGCAGGGCTGCCAGCATATATTTATCCTCCAGTCCGGCTGCCTTAATTGTGTTGTAAGCGCTGTAAACATCCTCGATAATGAACATAGCCAGGTTATTGTCCTGTGTATAGGCGTTGGCCATATCCAGCCCTTCAATGTAGTCCGGGCTTGCATAAGAGGAAAGCTCTGTCAGATAATTGAACACTTCCTTTGTCTTGTCATTCACAAAGTTAACCTTTGTATTTTTCAGGCTGTCGCCCCACTCATAAATATCATTGTTCACAGCCCTGGACGCCCAGATATAATTCTTATTCGCGCTTGCCGCAGCGATCATGCTCATGCCGTAGGTCTGTTTCCCGGTTACCGGATCGGTTCCTGTGGTAGCCTTGGCAATTTCCATGATGTCCTGCATGGTCCAGTTTTCATAATCCGGGATTGCCTGTCCGTAATGCTCCAGGATTTCCTTATCAATCACTACCATAACCGGATTGACATTCACGGTAAGGCCGTAAGGCACATATTCGGAAAGAGGCGCGATCTCGGAATTTTTCCTCATGGCCATCATGCCCACTGCATCCTTTACCTGCGGATCCTTTTCCAGATACGCGGTCAGAGGTTCGCAAATCGGCACAATGGATGCTCCGTGGAGAATGATATCAACATCTCCCGACAGGGCCGCCGTCTGGCAGGCAGCCTTCCAGTTATCCCAGGGAATGGTTTCTATCTGCAGCTCCACATTGGGATACAGCTCCTTCCATCTGTCAATCACCACATTATAGCCGGGCTTGGAAATACCGGTAACGATATCCGTGCTTCCTTCCTCACCAACTGTTGTGAAAAGTCCGGGGCCGTACAATTTCAGCGTGCCGCTGAATTCGGTATTTGCTTCCACGCTCTGTGTCCCTGTTTCCGCTGTCTGCGCCGTGCTTTCCGCCGCATCCGTTGTGGTTTCCTTTCCTGTTTCCGCAGGCGCCTGTGTCTGGCTGCTGTCTGCGCTGCCGCAGCCTGCCAGCATGGATACCGTCATCACCGTGCCAAGAATCATCGCAAGAATCTTTTTGTAATTTTTCATTGAATTCCCTCCCGTTTGTTTTTTTATCTCTTGCTGAGATTGTATCTACATTATAGGAAGGGAAGGAGGCTTTTCCCATGTTTACGCAAACAAAGATGCCTTTAATTTTTGTTTTTCAAATACAAAAATCAAAGGCATCTCTTGGAACCCGGCCGCCGCATACCCAAAGCCGGAAAGGCTCTGCTTCAGACCTGGTATATCTGTTCTTTTCTTTTTAAATAGTAATAAAAGCCGTTTACAAATTCCCTGTCGTTGTTATTGCCCAGCGGATCCACATTCAGTATCTCCCTTATTTTATCCAGCCGGTAAATCAGGGTGTTCTTATGTACATGCAGAAGCTTGCTTGCATCGTTGAGATTAAAATTGGCCATGCGCAGCGCCTCCATAATTTCCTTAAAGCTGTCCACAAACTTGTCCCCGAAATTTTTTTCAATGGCATAGTAGGCCACCTGCAGCTCCGTCAGCGGAAGGACCGACATGAAATACATATTGCAGTGATCATAAAAATAGAAGCTGCCGCCCCTTCCCATGTTCTTTTTCAGCCACCGGCAGTGCCCATAGCCCATGCGGTAATTCATAAAATCACTCTGGAACGATCCGACATAAACGGTAAAGGAGCATCCCGCGCTCCTCATATACCGCAGTCCGTCGCCAATGGCTTCCCCTACCACATATTTATAATTTTTCATCAGCTCCGGAAGCGGGTGATTCAGGGCTTTATATAAAAGGATGTCCCCATCCCTGGTCAGGCAGATCAAATCCTGGGAGGAATGCTCCCTGCCGTTTCGGAAGGCGCTCAGCACATTTTCCCTCAAATCCCTGCCGCCTTGTATGCTTATCAGCACAGGCATCCTGATGATATCCTCCTTCAGCTGCAGAGGCTCCATAAATCGTTCCCAGTCCTCCCTCTGCAAATCCTCATTATAAAGAATGATATTTAGAAGCTGCTCCTTCAGATTCCGCCGCTGCATTTTCTCATATTTGAACAGCTCGTGCTCCAGCATGACCTCCACCGACATCTTGATAACCAATGCAATCGGCATGACCTCGTCCGGATCCCCGGTGATTCCGATGACCCCTTCCTTCCGCTTCTTATAATAAATGGCCATGTTGACGCCCTTTTTTACGCCGAACTGGGTGTTCTCATTATCCACTATGATAGTGTCCTTATCCCCCTGGATAATCTGCAGTGCCACCTCATGGAAGGTGCCGATTCTGGAGGTGTTTTTACTGGCGATAATAATCCCCTTTTCGTCCATAATGTTGACATTGTACTCCGTGTACTGGGTGATTCTTTCAATAAATTTTTTGGCCAGTAATGCATCTATCATTGTATTCTCCAAACTTTTCCGCTGTTTTTTCCCTATTGTTATTTATGTATGATAACATTTTCTAAAAATAACAATTAGGTTTTGAAAAACAAAACAGGCCAAACAATTTGGTTTAAAAATACAAATTTGAGGCAGACGGATATTATACCGTCTGCCTCTGACTATTTACCGTCTATTCCTGACATTATGCCCAGGATTTAATTGCTGCAATAGAATTTCCCATATCACACAGCTGTTCTTTTACACAAATTGCATCAATCACATAAGTTTTACCCGCAGCTTTTGCTCTTTCAAGGGCTGCCTGTAATTCTTCAGGAGTAAAAACACGCTCGCCCATACATCCAAAGCCTTCCGCCACCTTAATGTAATCAATCGTGCCATCCTGATTATACGGCATACCAACCGCATACTCAAAACCATAAGCTCCCTTCTGATTCTGACGGATTAGCCCCAGATTAGCGTTATTTACAATAACAACAATAATAGGTTTATCAAAAACCGTTGTTACTGCAATTTCCTCTCCCATAAAGGTAAATCCAAAATCACCAAGAACTGTAACTGCATAGTTTTCCGGATGGGCTACCTTCGCCCCGAACGCGGCAGGAATTTCAAAACCAAGTGTGCCGGCGCCTCCAGAGGGTAAATATTTACCAGGTTTATCTATTTTCTGCAGCTGCCCCGACCAAATCTGGACAATTCCGCATCCTGTGGTAAACATGGTATTTTCATCAAAGGCTCTGTTTACTTCATGGAATACTCTGTGCGGCATAATTGGAACATTGTCATAATCCGTCTTTCTTGCCATCTCCTCGCGTAATACCGGAAGAACAGCCACACGTTCATTGGAAAAGTTCTTAAGCTTCTTTGCCTTCGCAGTCTCTTCCAGCAGCTTAATCGCTTCAGCGGCATCTGATACAATACCAAGATCCGGTTCGAATACCTTTCCTATCTGGGATTCACAGATATCAATATGTATAAATTTTCTGTCTCCGCGGTATACCTTCAGATCACCTGTATGCCTGTCGGAAAAACGGCATCCGATACCCAATACAACATCTGAATCAAGCAGATATTTATTACCGATTGGCTGTCCGACCTGAATTCCCGCATGGCCGGCATTTAGCGGATGATTTTCAGGAATTCCGCCTTTAGCCATATAGGTTGTGATCACAGGAATCTGATATTCTTCCGCAAAACGAATCAATGCTTCTTCTGCTTCTGCAAGACGTACACCACCGCCCATGATGATAAGCGGATTTTCAGCCTCCGAAAGCATCTCTATCGCTTTTTCAATTTTTTCAGGATCCGGCATTACTTTATTAATTTCTTTAGGTTCGTAGGAATCTATATCAAATTCCAATTCCCCCATCTGCACATCCAGCGGGAAGTCTATCAGTACCGGGCCGGGCTTTCCTTCTCTCATCAGATAAAAAGCTTCTCTCATCATTTCCGGTATTTCTTCGGCTTTCATAGGACGGAACACCTTCTTTGTAACAGTGTCAGCAATGCTTACCATATCAACACACTGGAACGGATCCTGACTCAACTGCCATGTATTGGCCTGTCCTACAATTGCCAGAAGCGGAATGGAATCAATATTGGCTGTATATAAACCTGTAACAAAGTTGGTGGCTCCGGGGCCTGCAGTACAGATCGCAAGTGCAATTTTGTGGCTGGCTCTGAAATATGCATCTGCTGCATGAGTACAAGCCTCCTCATGTCTCATCCCATAATGAGCAATAGGTGCGTTTTCTAAATATTTATACACCGGATTAATACCTGCTCCCGGTATTCCAAAAGCATCTGTAATTCCTTCTTTTACCATAATCTGAACGATTGCTTCTGCTGCTTTTACTCTCATAATTACTCCTATCCACATGCTAAACAGCACATTTAATTTATTATTTAATTGAATAAGTTCTTATTGCCGATCCTGATCAAACCACACATTATCAGCTTTAAGAGTTGCATACAGTTCCTTATAAGGTAAATCTCTGACGTTATCCTTTTTCAGCTTAACACACAGTGCCGCAGCCGTTCCGGCGGCCTGCCCCTGAGCCATACAGGAGACTGTATTTCTTGTTGACATATGTGCATGGTGATCAGAAGTAACCATCATACCAACAGCAAACAGATTTTCCATATTCTTAACCAGCATTGCACGGTACGGGAAACCGTAGGTTTCACCATTTTTCACCTGGAAATGCGGCGCTTCATCATGAAAACCATAAGAAAATACGTCATCACTGAAATGTACGCCGTTAATCACTTCCTCGTTGGAGATATCATAATCGCATGATATACATCTTGCTCTTCTGATAGTGACTGCCGGACTTGTTCTCGCAATAAATGCATTCTCGCTCCCCGGAATGACCTCTTTCAGAAGTTTTAACGCTTCAAACTGCCTTCTTCGCAATTCAAACTCGGCTGCGGATAGCTCTTTTACATCTGTCGGGCTTACCGGCATATGATAGTTTAGCTTAATAAACATAAAATAATTATCATGTAAAGTTGTTGTCACAGTATGCATTCCAAGCTCGGCTGCTTTTTTCCCAAAATTAGGATCAAGCTTATTCCAGTTACCGTCAACACGTATAATCTGCCCGTCCCGGCCGCTTCGTGGTCCAAGTGCATATTCTTTTAAAGCATCATTCTTCTTCAGGAACTGATAATACTTATCAATATCTATACCCCCAATACCCATGCTGTTTGCGACTGCATAATCATTGGGTTCTGTATAGTCCACACCTGCTCTGGCACATACATCTCCATATCCGGTGGAATCGATAACCATTTTGGTAAGCAATACCTGGCTGCCCTGATGATTAACAATAACCACCCCGGTAATTCTGCTGCCTTCCGTCAATACCTCCGCCACCATAGTATTGACATAGATATCAACACCTTCTTCATGGAGCATCTGCATTGCTACATATTTGTACACTTCCACATCCACACAAAGTGTATCTGAATCATAACCGTAATTCATTAAAGTTTCATTATGTCCGGATGCCCCATGCAGCGCCGTCAGTCTATTAATCATTTCTTCCGGCAGCCCTCTTACGACTTTTCTCTTTTCAGTTCCAGGAAACGCCTTCCATAAATTATAGAAGCTATGAAGTCCGCAGCCTCCCTCTGCTGCAATTCCACCCACATACCCTTTACTTTCAACAAGTGCTGTTTTTACCCCCTTTCGGGCTGCCGCTATTGCCGCAAATACGCCGCTCGTTCCACCCCCGCAGATGATAACATCGTACTTGCCCGCAGGAAATTTTCTTTCCGATTGAAGTACATATTCCATAGTCCTGCTCCCCTTTTCCTAATCTAAAAAGACATTCTGCTCCTTCAAAACTTCCCGCAGCTTATCGACATCAAGCTGTCTTGGCAGACATCCCTGTTTTGCGCAAAGTGCTGCCGCAGTCCCTACAGCCTGTCCCTGAGCCATACAGGATACCGTATTTCTTGTTGACATATGTGCATCCCATTCACTGGTAATCATACGGCCAGCCACAAGCAGACCTTCCACTTTTTTAGGCAGAAGTGCCCGATAAGGGATTCCATAATATTTGCCGTCCTTAATCATGATACGCGGCGCGCAGTCATGGAATCCATACAGCATTACTTCATCCGGAAATCTCTTTCCGTTCACAATCTCATCAAGTGACATATCATGCTCACACTCTATAACCCTTGTCAGCCTTACACCAACCCCCACCGGCGTCCAGCTCACATAGGCCTTTTCAAATCCCGGTACATGTTCCCGAAGCATCCTGGATAACGTCATAATCTGGCGACGCAGCTTAATTTCCGCATTACTTAATTCCTCAGTATTTGTTGCATCCACAGCTCTCAGGTTAGCGGCATTAATATAACCATAGTTTCCTTCATATAATGAAAATCCCAGAGGCCCCCACATACCGCTTTTTTCCATGTATTCCTTGAAAATGGGTATCTTTTTCAATTCGAAGCCAAGACGTATTACATCATCCGTTTCACTGCCCTTGTCCGCCCGGATTAACTGGTTGACCATATCATTTTCTTCCAGGAAATGCAGAAGTTTCGGCATATCTACATTCATCATTCCAAAAGGCATACCGACAGATGTTGTATCATGTCTCTTTACAAATGGAGCACCCGCCATTGCTGCAATATCCCCATCACCGGTTGTATCAATCACATTTTCTGCCAATATGGCTTCTCTTCCGGATTTTCCTTCGATAATAACACCGGTAATCCGATCCTCATCCTTAATTACATCTGCAACCATCGTATGAAGAAGCACCGTGACACCGCATTCCTCCAACATCTCAAATGCTACTTCCTTGAATATTTCCCAATCAATTAAAGTAATTACCGAATCATAGCTGCCGCCCTTTTCCTGTTCCAGATGTCCGGGCGATCCTCCTTTTTGTTTCATTCGTTCTATTATTTCATCAGGAATTCCTCTGACCACCTGTACCTTTTCCACACCGGGAAACGCTTTATACAGGTTAAAAAAACTATGCAGCGGGCCCGCACCATTGATCATGGTTCCGCCCACAAAGCCATATCTGTCTATTAATATCGTTTTGGCTCCGTTTCTCGCGGCAGCAATTGCTGCCACGATGCCTGCTGTACCTCCTCCCGCTACAATCGTATCGCATAAGTAATTTACAGGAGTCTGTTTTTCTTCCTTTATATATCTTTTTTCCATTACAAATCCTACCTTTATGTTCTGCTGCGTTTATAATTTAATTCTCATATCATATACATCAATCATCTACTGTAATTACATGATAAGGATAAGGATATACCGGATTGTAGATTCCAGGATACATACTGCAAATACCATTTCTCTTCTGAACAGTGATGTATACCATCAGATCCCAGTCTGCTGTCACATATTCACCCGGAATTACTGCTTCATACCCTTCCCCTGTTTCTGTCATTACCAAAGTATGGAATAATCCTTCTGTCTGATTAACATGTCTGTAATGAAGCACCGGGGTATCCGGCCATATTCCAACACCAGTTTTGCTGACTCTGATTCTGATATCACTGCCGGCTTTTACCTCTGCCGGAAACTCTGAAGACAAACATAATTCTTTTTCTTCTTTTTCCTTTTTATACAAGGTATCAGTTACAGAGGCCCCGTCCAATAATTTTTCTATTGTATTCAAATCCGCCTCAAGTTCTTTTTTCAAATCCCTCCAGGTACCACGTCGTGTTTTGGAACCCGCGGAACTGAAATCCAAATCATGATAGTAAGCCTTATCCCCTTTTTCTGAAAGAAGTTCCCAATATCTCAGAGCTCTCCTGAATAGAGTTTCACATGCTTTTAAATGTGCTGTATCTTTATTATGTTTCCACCAGGCCAGTTCTAACGCTGCTCTGATTTTATATGCGTGATATCTTGCCATATCACAAAGCATACGGAGATCAACCAGCAAGGCCTTATATTCCGCATTATCTCCTTTTTCCGGTACAGCCTGCGCCTGGCTGATTTTTTCCTCTACACCGTCAGCTAATGTCTGAAGCCATCCCGCATACTGCACAGGTGTATATTTACCAGCCATTGTTCCATTCACACAATCCTTTACATACTCTTCTATACCGTAAAACATTCCATGATCACTGGGTTCTGTAGAACCGTAAGTGATCCCGCTCTGAAAATCATACTTCTGCGGAGAATATAAATTATTTTCATCGAACAATGCAAAGCCTGTGCTCATCTCAGTCCAATAACGCAGTGACGGATGAACCGGCATATGTACTGTTGTAATCATCGGAATAATCTTGCTGGCCTCTGCAAGCGCCTGCTCCAGAATCTTTCCTCTCCCTTTTCCAAAATGGGAATCAAATTCCCTCAGCCATACCTTTTCATGTGTATCTGTTCGGTAGCCCAGCCGTCCAAACATCGTATACCACATCCAGAACCTTTCATCTTCCCATTTACCGGAACGTAATGACTCATCTGCAAAAGTATTCCATGCTTCCTTATGTGATAATTCATGTCCATACTTCAGAGATAAAGGTGCATTAACCTGAAATCCGGCAGCCTGGGACAGACTGCAGCTCTTGGAAAAACGTCTTGCATAATCTGCATCTCCCCATAAAAACAGATTGGTTGACCCATAGTTCCATAATCTGAAAATCACATTATAATACCGGGGCTTTTTCAGCATGTCCGCATAAGAATATCTTCGTGAATGATTAAAATTATCAAGCTGTGCCAGCTCTTCGCTTCGCATTGTAGAAAGATGATATGGCAAGGCTGCATGTTCACACCAGTACTTTGTAGGCACTTCTACCTTCAGTCCTCTTGCAAATGCATGCCTGACCATCGTTTCCGTCAGCCCTTTTGCCCGCAAATCAAGTGTAAATGTCTTTCCAAGCTCATTTCCTGCATCGGCAACCGCATCCGCACAGTGATTCCAGAAGGCTTCCGCAGATACCTGTGTTCCCACCCCTGACTCATGATTCACTCTGAACTGTACAATATCAATATCCGGAACTGCTTTTAACAAAGCCTTCATACCACAATAGCAATATTCACTGAGCATATTCTCGTCTTCCGGCAGACCTGATACCAGTTCATCCTGTTCTGTCGTCCAGGGTCTCTGCTGCCAGGTTGCCAAAACAAACTGGATTCCATACTCATGACATAGAGAAATAATTTTACGGAGCATATTCAAATTCTGCTCTCTTTGTTCCGAACCGAATTCCTTCATCCTTATTTGAGGAAATTCCTCTACTTCTGTAAAAAAGGGATAGGGAGGAGACATATAAGCTGTGTCAAATCCCAGAATCAAACAGAAACGGTTAAATCTTGCCTGGGCCAGTCTTTCAAGATAATAACGCCAAAATTCTTCTGACAAAAACCACTCATTATCCAAATGTCCCAGAAGATATCGATCCATACACCTGACTTCATTCTCCGGAATCTCTGTCTGATCCTCCGCGTTAATAAGCGCATCCACCCCTTCTGTCCGTACCTGCTCCGCCATTTCTAAAAGGGTGTACATAAGTCCCACCTGATCCGAACCGGAAAGCAGAAGTATGTTTCCATCCACAGTTTTACACCATTTCCGAATCGTGCTTTGAGGCTCTCTCACAGGCTTTGTTCCTGTGCTTTTCAAAAGAACTTCTACACGCTGGTCCTCTACACTTCCTACGACAAGAACAAAACCATCCAAATCTTTTTTTTCTGTAAAATGATTTAAAACCTCAACCTGATATCCTGCTTCCTTTATGGCAGTTTCCAGTTTGTTTTTACCATAAACTGCACATCCCTCAACATCAAAATAACAGATACTTTGTTTTCTGCTTTCTCCCATAATGCTTTTTCTCCTCCCTCTGATGGGCATTTAACTATGCTATTCCAGCTGAATATTCGTCTTATCCATTATTCTTTCATTCCAGATGTGGCAATCCCTGCAACAAATTGTTTCTGAAATACGAGGAAAACGGCGAATATAGGAATCAACGAACAAACAGATGCTGCCATAATTGCTCCATAACTGGATGCATTTTCATCTTTGAAAAAATTCAATCCCAAAGGAATTGTGGCGAGTTCTTTACTTCTGATATATACCAACGCTGACTCATATTCATTCCAGGATGATACAAACTGAAAAATAATCAATGCACTGAATGCAGGCACTGCAAGCGGTAATATAATTTTAGAAAAAATTGTAAAATGATTCGCACCGTCAATCTTTGCAGATTCACTCAACTCTTCCGGTATCGACATGAAAAACTGTCTGAGCATAAATGTTCCGAATGCAGTAAACATGCCGGGAAGAATCAACGCCCAGTGTGTATTGTAAAGACCAATCGTCCGAAACAGGGTAAATCTCGGTATCAGCATCATCTGTGCCGGAAATGCAAGTGTGGACAGATAAATTAGGAAAATTACGTCTCTTCCTTTGAATTTAATCTTGGCAAATGCATATGCTGCCAAAGAACTTGTAAACACCTCACCTGCAACTGATAATAATGTTACCTTTACAGAATTACCAAAAAAGGTGGAAAAAGGCACATCGGAATTCCATACTCTGTTATAGTTACTCCATGTAAAATTATCCGGGATCCAGTCAATAGGAAAGGCAAAAATGGTATTATCAGGTTTGAAGGAAGCCGAAAGCATCCAGGCAAAGGGCAGCAGCATCGCAACCGATATGATACCCATAATTATGGTAAATATAATTTTAACTATCAGTTTTTTCTTACTGTAACTCAATCTAATCCCCCCTTATTATCCTTCATTTTTTCTTGTAAATATCATCCTGCCGATTGTAAAAATAAATACCAGGAAAAACAATACCCATGCCATAGCCGTTGCATATCCTATTTCATTATACTGGAATGCATTTTTATAAATATAATATACCAGTACTGATGATGAATTGCCCGGTCCGCCTTTTGTCATTACCTGCACCGGGGTAAACACCTGGAATGAACTGATGAAAGATATCATCGTCAGAAAGAACATTGTATTGCTCAGGGAAGGAATTGTTATATAGAAAAATTTCTGAATACCGTTTGCACCATCAATTTCCGCCGACTCATACAAGGACTTGGAAATACCCTGAAGTCCGGCAAGTACTACAATAATATTATAACCGATACGCTGCCAGATACCTACAATTATAATTGACAGCAAAGAGGTACTCGTAGCGTTTAACCACCGCGGCGGATTATCAATTCCCAGTGTCATCAGCACCTGATTAATCGGGCCGTAAGACGGAAGAAATAAAATCATCCAGACCACTGACACCGCTACCATGGAAGATACGTTAGGCAGATAAAAAGCCAACCTTAAAATCCCTTTGCCAAATACGTATTCATTCAGGATGACCGCAAATACCAATGCCAGAAAAATAGCAACCGGCACAAGCACAACACCATAAATTAATGTGTTAATAAGGGAACGGATAAACACATCATCGTGTAGCAATCTGGCATAATTATCAAGACCTACAAATTCCATATTTTTAAAACCGGATGCAAAATTCCATTTTGTTACGCTTAATCCGAGTGCCAGAACCAGCGGTATCAATTTGAATGCAATGTATCCTATGAAGTTTAGCGCCAGAAACGAATAGCCTGCCAGATTTTCTTTTGTCTGGAGTTTCATTGTTCCTGATTTTGTTTTTCCTTTCAATCTTGAACCAGAAATCATAATCACTTCCTATCAGACAGATGGCTTTTTTAAGCGGTATACTCCTCCGTTCATCAAATATTTCAGAAGGAGTATACCAGCATGCGGAATAACCCGCCATCGTCATAATTATTATGTATTAATCAGTTATTATTTTGCTAAATCAGCTGTAATTGCGGCATCCACGCTCTTCTGAAGTTCATTCAGAGCTTCTTCAACTCCCATTTCACCACTGAACACAAGAGACATAATATTTTCCATACCCTCCTGTATTGCCACATAACCCTGTTTAATAGTACAGTCCTTACTTACAAGAGTACGATCCTTCATCATTGTGTCCATTGCCATATCATAATCAAGGCCA
This sequence comes from Clostridium sp. KLE 1755, assembly GCF_000466465.2. Lineage (NCBI taxonomy): Bacteria > Bacillati > Bacillota > Clostridia > Eubacteriales > Clostridiaceae > Clostridium > Clostridium sp. KLE 1755. The sequence continues at coordinate 152,228 of NZ_KE992738.1, read as the reverse complement.
GGCTTTTCTTTAAAAATAATTTCATTGAATGCACGTTCATCTTCTTCATTATCAAATTCAACAGCCGGATGCATCGCTTTGGGACCGGCAAACAGGTCAGGTCTGTCAATACAGATATACTTTAAAAGTTCCCAGGCTGCTTCCGGATTTTCTACGTTAGCCGGTATACTTGCTGTTGAAGAATAACAGGTGGTGATTGTTTGTCCACCGTCCGGAGTAGGCATATCCACCATACCGATATCCGTCCCCTCCGGAATCTCACCATAGCTTGATTTCAGGTAAAGACATCCATAAACCGGCGCAATCCACATCGCATATTTTCCATTATAAAGTCCTGCCATACCCACAGGGTCACTATTATACTGTAACGCAGTAATCTCTTCCACAGGGACAATACACTGATCCTTAAACGTCATGTCCACAAAGAACTGCAGACTTTCCCTCATCTCGTCACTTCCGAAAGTTGAAGCTGTAAAATCATCGTTGTAATATGCGTTGTTACCTAATTTCTGCCTTGCTATCAAATCCCAGTAATTATCGGAGCCGCTGCTGCCTGCTGTATCAATCATTGCTCCATATACCTTATCCGCACCGCTGCCGCTTGTTAATTTAATGGCAGTTTCCCTGAAATCTTCCCAGGTCCATCCTGACTGAGGATATTCAAGTCCGGCTTCATCAAACATATTCTTGTTAAAGAACACCATATTAATATTATTGCAGTAAGGAATTGAATAATAATCACCGTTGATATTCTGTGTTTCTTCAATTGCGGTTCCCAGTTTTTCTGCGTAGTCCCATCCTTCTTTATCAAAAAACTGTTTCAGTCCCATGTAAACTCCATCATCCGCTCTCTGTCTTAAATCGGTATGGCTGGCCTGCGTCATAACATCAATTTTTTCTCCTGAAGCCAAAGCGGTATTAATCGTAAGAGTCATGGCATCCGCAAGCTTCTGATAAACCAGGTTATATTTTCCGGCATAGTCCGAATTGAAATTTTCTATCAGCGGCTTAATATTATCCGGATTGGACCATGCGTAAAAATCCAGCTCATATAAACCATCTGAACCTTTATTTTCCTGATTTTCTTCTCCCGTTGTTGCTGCTGCCTGCGGCGTGCTTTCTGCTGCCGGCTGTGCTGGTGTTTCATTGCTGCTTCCACAAGCTGCCATCACTCCTGCTGTCATTGCTACTGTTAACAAAATTGCTATTTTTTTCTTCCATCTGTTCATTTTTGTAATCCTCCCAAATTAATTATAAATAAAAACCCCAGTTACTTTTTCTGCCCTCCCTTCTTCTCTAAATTATTATCTTATCGTTTTCTTGAAACGTTTTGATACCCTTAAAAGCTCTATCCTGTTTATTAGTAACAGGAACTCTCAGACTCTGATGATACTGGTAAGTCCTTCCGGAATAATCGTGATTTTCTTTTCTCTGCCAAGTATGGTATCTGCTATTGACAAAGCATGTTCTAAATTATCGGCAGGAATCAAATGCATTTGCCTGACAAGCTCCGGTTCCGCTGCGCTTACCAGAATTACTGTAAATTTATGAACAATTCTTGCAAATATCTGTGATTGCCATTGATCTGCTTCTGTCTTATTTCTTCCGGTAGATAAAATTTTTTCCAGTATTATTCCAGCATCCTTTTCTTGACTGAAGGTTTTGTAAAATCCTTCTGCTCCGCATCCTTCCCTGCATTCTGCTGCCATAATTATGACGCCGCCCTTTTCACAGCAGTTTTCGGCAGTTGCCATTCCTTTTACCGATTGATATATATTCTGATCCATAGGAAAACCATTATTTGATGTAATCACAATTGGGGATATTATCTTATCGGTTTTACATAACCCTTCCAGAAATTGTACTCCTTTCAAATGTGCATCTTCCGCATCTCCTGCAAACGCACCTATTACCTTGTGTCTTGAATTGATTACCACATTTACAATATAGGCAAGCCCTGCTTTTCGAGCCGCAAAAATCATATCTTCATGAATGGGATTTCCTTCAAGTATGCCATATTGAGCCTTGGGATCAGCAATAAATTCTGCACAATGGTTTGCATATACAGTTTTTCGTGATGCAATCCCAGGAAGAACACTCTTTCGTCCTCCTGAATACCCTGCAAAAAAATGAGGTTCAATAAAACCTTCCGCAATCAGCAAATCTGCCTCTGCAGCCATTTTATTAATAAACAATTCTCCGCCGGACGGCAGCTTCCCCAAATAGACCTGTTCCCTGGCATCACAATCATGAATCACAATAGGTATCTTGTTTACAATTTCCTTGCCAAATTTTTCTGTCAATTCATTACGAGTTGTTTCTCTATGGCATCCGGTAGCAATAAGTATGGTAATCTCGGCATCCGGATTTCCTCTCTTTATTTCCTCAAGCATAAGTGGAATAATCAAACGGCTGGGAACCGGCCTTGTATGGTCGCTGGCAATTATAACAATTTTATTCTTACCTTTTGCTAATTTTTCCAGTCTGCAACATCCATATGGATGTTGCATTGCCTTTTTTATGATTTCATTTTCCGATTCCTCTGTCTCATAACGATCCAAATTACTCGTTATGATTCCCGCTATACGCTTATCACTGATTGTTGTTTCCAAAAAACCTTTTCCATAAGGTATCCTTATTTTCATATTGACTCCCAGCATCAGAACAGTTAATTTACTACATTAATCCATTTTCCTTCAACAAAGGCTTTTAAATCAGCAACAGCAACATCCATCAGTCTTTGCCTGCTTTCCTTGGGTGCCCATGCTATATGAGGCGTTAATATACTGTTATAACAGCCCAGCAGAGGATTATCCGGACTAATCGGTTCACTGGACACAACATCGCACGCTGCGGCATAGACTTTCTTTGTTCTCAATGCCTTTGCCAGATCTTCTTCTTTGATTAAAGCTCCTCTGCTGGTATTAATGAGAATAACACCGTCTTTCATTTTGCTTATATTTTTCTCATTAATAATCCCCTCTGTTTCCGGGAACAACGGACAATTGAGTGAAATTACATCTGATTCTTTCAGTAATTCATCAAGTGATACATACTTGCCAATTGCCTTGCCTGAATCATTCTGATGGGCATCATATGCTATTACCTGCATACCAAAAGCTTTTGCCAACTTACCCACAGCCTGTCCGATCCGTCCAAATCCTATAATTCCCATTGTCTTATCTGCAAGTTCGATTAAAGGATATTTCCAGAAACACCAATCCTCATTCTCTGTCCATTCCCCTCTTTTTACAGCGTCCGAATGTTCTGTAACATGATGACAAATTTCCAGCAGCAATGCAAAAGTCATTTGAGCTACTGCCGTCGTACCATAAGTTGGAATGTTACATACTGGTATTCCCCTTTCTCTTGCCGCTTTTATATCCACAACGTTATATCCTGTAGCAAGTACTCCAACATATCTAATCTGCGGACAAGCTTCAAAAACTTTCCTATCTAAGGGTGTTTTATTGACAATCACAGCTTCTGCATCCCCTATACGGGAAATGACATCTTCTTTGGCTGTCCTGTCATATACGGTCAGTTCTCCCAGTTTTTCAAACCCTTCCCAACTTAAATCACCGGGATTCTCTGTATATCCATCCAAAATTACTATTTTCATATTCATTCCCTCCATTGCTTTTGCAGCTAAAATATTTAATCTTCCAAAATAGCCCAGGCTCTATTAATTACCCTTTTAGTACCGGTAAGTACCACATCTCCGTCTTCTTCCTTCCAGGGCTTTACTTCAAAAGAAAGGACATATGGATTAGCTGCATCAAGAAAACCTTCTTCCTTCAATACCCTGAAAAAATCCAACAGCTGAACTGTATCATTTGCACTGTCCGGGAATCCAAACCGTGGATGCTGATCCCCATATGCCTCATAACCCTTTTTTATTACCGCATTGCCTATATGGAAGTGCGTAATATAAGGTCTTAATGTCCGAATTACAAACTTTGAGGTTTCATAGGTGGTAGGAAAATGGGACAAATCAACAATTAATCCAAAATTGCTGCATCTGCTCCTCATATCCGCAGCAAACCTTGCAGCATATGGAGCCGGTCCTATTAAGGCTTCCTTATCCATATCATAATCAAATACTTCCAGTTCCACAGACATACCTTTTGAAGCTGCATATTCACAAACATTTTCAGTTGTTTTAATTAACTGTAAATACGCTTTTTCTCTGGTTTCTTTTTCCCATTTTCCAGCTAAAAATGCTATTCCCTTCGCTCCCAGATATTCTGCTTCATCCACTGCTTCCAGGAGAGTCCGTTCTGCTTTTTCCCTGCCTTCCTCATTAATATCATTAGGATTGAGCCCCGGTCCCAAAAGCCTTGGCTGTGCACCATAGCAAACCTTCATGTGAGCCTGTTCCAGCATCTCTTTAGCCTTTTCACGAACAAAAGCATCCTTTATCTGGGTTACTTCCAGTGCATCAAAGTAATCATCACAGCAAATTGTTTTAATAGAATCCAACAGCTCATATTCTGCCGGAGGATGGCTCATCCACTGGATAGTTCCAATCTGAAAATACTTATGAATTGAATCTTTCATATATAATACCTCGCTTTATTTACACAAAATAACTGCTATGTCATTGACATTAGTTCCTGTAGCTCCAGTCTTGATTAAGCCTCCGATTTTATCAAGTGCATGATAAGAATCATTATTTTTTAATACTTCTTCACAGCTTATCCCCAATGCCTCCAGTTTTTCTGCTGTCCTGCCATCCACAATTCCTCCGGCAGCATCTGTCGGCCCGTCTGTTCCATCGGAACTGATTGCAAAAATTACCACATTATCCAGTCCACGGATTCCCACAGCTGCACTCAATGCAATTTCCTGATTTCTGCCGCCTTTACCCTTACCTAAAACTTTTACAATAGTTTCTCCTCCCACAATAATTGCACATGGCGGTTTCAGGCTGTAATCTTTCTTTTCTATTACTGTGTGTGCTATAGACGCAATGAATTTTCCCGCTTCTCTTGCCTCACAATCCAGAGTGTTGGATAAAATATATGGCTTATATCCCAGTTCCTTCGCATATTTAGCCGCTGCTTTGCAGAACTCACTGACACTGCCTGTCAAATATGTCTCCACATTATCCACACATCTTGGTGTTTCCTTTTTTAAAGCTGACAAAATATGACTGTCTAGCTTTAGTCCATATTTTTCAATAATACTGAATGCATCTTCACAGGTAGAGGTATCCGCATAAGCAGGTCCTGAAGCAATCATATCCAGTTTATCTCCAAGGATATCAGATAATACGATGGCACATATTTTTGCCGGCGCACAATATGCTGCAAATTTTCCACCTTTTACATCCGACAGCCTTTTTCTTATTGTATTAATTTCAGTAATACTGGCCCCGCATCTTAGGCACTGCTGTGTAACGTTCTGAACATCCTCCAAGGTAATTCCCTGTACTGGTTTTTCAAACAGGGAAGAGCCGCCGCCGGATAGAAGAAAAATAATATTATCTTTTTCTGTTAATTCTTTTACCATATCAATAATTTTCTGAGTGCCCAAAATTGAATTATTGTCCGGTATCGGATGGCCTGCTTCAATAATTTCGAAGTTCTCCAGATTCTGTTTTGAATGTCCATATTTCGTCAGTATAATTCCTTTTCGGATATGACTCCCAAATATCTCCTGACATGTGTGAGCCATTTTCCATGCTGCCTTTCCTACCGCCACAACATAAACATTCTCCATATTTTTTCTGTTGCCTAATACGCTACGGACCGCTTTATCAGGCAATACCTCTTTAATTGCCTTCCGGATTATTATTTCAGCGTCCCGATATGCTGTTTCCATTCCCTGTTTAAACACCTCTGCTTTCCCTACTTAAGCAAGGTAAAGATTTGCTCACCGCTTTTTTGTATGTCTTAATTATAGCTTTGTCATTTTCTTTTCTCTCGTCCCCCTTCACCAAAGATTTCATTTGTTTTTTGTGTCAGCGACACAAAAAAATGGAGTAAAGAAAATCACTCGTTCTTTACTCCATCTTTCACTATTTTCTTAATAAGTAATAATAAAAACATTCCATAAATTCTCTGTCTGAATTTTTTGAAAGGGGATTCATATTCAGGATTTCCCTGATTTTATCCAGCCTGTATACCAATGTATTCTTATGCACATGCAGCCAGTCACTGGCTTTATTTAAATTATACTCATTCTCAATCAAAGCGCCTATTGTCTCCAAATAGTTATCAATAAACTTCTGTCCCAGTTTCTGTCTCAGCATCAGAAAAATCGTATGAAATTCAGTCATTGATGCCATTGACTCCAAATATTTTACAATATAATCATAAAAATAAAAACTTCCTGATTTTCTTATATTCTTCTGCATCCACAGACAATACAGATAAGCCTGTCGGTAATACATAATATCATTTTGCAGCGGCCCTATATATATGCTGGACCTAATATCTGCATTTCTTATATATTGCAGGAATGACGCCAAATACTCTGCAATCATATACTTATAATCCTGCATAATATATCCGATTGGGCAGTCAATAGATTTAAAAATTACCAGAAAACCTTCTCTTGTAATATCTACAAAATCCTGTCTTGAAAAGAATTTGTTATCCTCCAACAGCATCCTCAGTTTTTCGCCACTTACCGCACTATCCTTACATTCTATCAAGATAGGAACACGTACCATCTCTTCTTCCAGATTCAATGCAATGATATATTTTGTCAAATCCTCTCTAACAAAATCATCACTGTACAGGATAAGATGTACCAGCTGTTCCTTTAAATTATATTTTCGCAGGCTTTCAAACTTGTAGGACTCGTACTCCAGCATCAATTCAACAGACATTTTTACAATCTTGGCAACCGGCATAATCTCACGTGGATCTCCGGAGAGACCAACCACTCCCTCTTTTCTTTTGTTTACATGAACCACCATATTAACGCCGCATTTTACACCCTTGTCCAAATCTTCTTTTGTAACGACCCTGCTGTCCTCGTCCCCTTTCATAAGCTGAAATGCCACCTCATGAAATGTACCAACCCTTTCTTTCAACCTGCTCGCTATGATAATCCCATCCTCGTCCATAATATTGATATTATATTCGGTAAACTGTGATAATTTATCAATTAATCGTTCTGCAAACAACCTGTCAATCATCTTTTATATCCCTGCCATTCATTATTTACTACTTTTCTATAGTATAATTACTTTACTCCGTTCTGGCTAGTGATAATTTTTAACATTAGGTTACTTTATTTCTTATATTTTATTATGCCAACCATTTTTTCTGTAATTATATGTCCTTTCATCCATTTTTAAGTTTCTGTACTTTTCCAGATACACTCTTGACTTTTCTGCACTGCCAGTTTATAGTAAAAAAGAATTTAATACAGATGCACGCTAGGGGAGCCGATTGCTGAGACTGAAACCGATGGTTTCTGACCCTTACCACTTGACCCGGGTAATACCGGCGTAAGGAAGCACCTTTGTAAAAGCAAATAAAAAACTGCTTATACCTTCTACATTTGCCTTTACAAAGGAACGTCATATGATTGTAATTGTCCGCGATATAACTGTAATGGTCATTATCGCCGCCTACTTTCATTGTTTCCCCTCTTTGCGTACTAATACCAAGGAGGTTTTTTTATGAGTAAAAGTTCTATCACTGTAAAGCAGGTCGTTTATTCTGGCGTTGCCATTGCACTGGCAACCGTCATCGCCACCGTTATCAAGCTGCCCAGCCTTCCCAACGGCGGTTCCATCACTTTGTTTTCCATGTTAATCGTATGCCTGGTAGGCTATTGGTACGGCCCCAAGGTAGGCATTATCGCTGCGCTGGCTTACGGCGTACTGCAGTTTATTACCGGGCCTTACGTGGTTCATCCCGCCCAGGTGCTCCTGGACTTCCCGCTTGCCTTCGGCGCGCTCGGCCTTTCCGGCTTCTTCAGCAAATCCAAGCATGGGCTTCTGAAGGGTTATCTTGTAGGCGTGGCAGGACGTTTCCTGTTCCATGAAATTTCCGGATTTATTTTCTACACTACATACGTGGGGGATTTTGGAGGAAACATGGCTGCAATCTGGGCCTCTACCTTGTATAACCTGAGCTATATCCTTCCGGAAGCAATCCTTACGGTGATTCTGATTGCACTGCCGCCGGTTGAGAAGGTGATGGGCAGGCTGAAGGTTATGGCTACCAGCAGCAACTAAACTATATCGTTATATAGTCTTGTTTTGTATTGTAAAAAGCATCTTCAAGAATACTGAACAGCTGTACTAAAGAAAAACAGCAGGCAAAATCCGCCTGCTGCTTTTCTTTATCCATGATACTTATACCACAAAAAAACGGCCCTGCCAAAACCCAACAGGACCGTCACACTTCACACCTTATATATTTCGTTCTATTGCAAAACAAGCACAGCCACTGCTCCATCCATCAAAATCCATCTATAGAATCTCAACACTCCAACTATTCCTGTACACCCCACCGCTCTGCACGCTCTTCAATCCCGGCTGTGTGGAAAGGTCTTCCACAATATCCTGCCTGGAAGGCAGGGAGGACCAGGGTTCAATGCAGACATAAGGAGCCTCCGAACGTGTGGCATGCCAGAAGCCCACATAATCCATATCCGGGTAGCTCACCGTCACGCGCCGCTCTCCCTTATCGGATTTAATGGAAACCGTTTTGGGCATATGGGTCAGTACAATCGCGTCATCATCAAAAAGACTGTGCTTCAGAGGAATTTTATTCCCATCGGTAAGGGGATAAGGCGTATCCTTGCCGTCTACAAAGCAGGTGGGTGAAATTCCGATTTTAACAGGGGTATCGTATTCCTTCTGTCCGCCGAATTCCAGATAGTAATCTTCAAAATCCAGTCCATCCTCCATGGGTACCAGGAATCCGGGGTGCCCGCCGATACCGAAATACATGGTTTTTCCGTCATGGTTCTCTACCTGGTAGGTGATGTTGAGCATATCCCCGTCCAACTCATAAATCACGCGGTATGTAAACTCATAAGGATAACAGGCTCTTGTCTCTTCATTGGCATCCAGCCGGAAAACAATGCGCTCCCCGCTCTGTTCCTCCATCGCCAGCTCCGTCACATGGATAAAACCATGGATTGGCATATGATAGGTCACGCCATCCAGCGTATACTTTCCTTCTGTCATACGGGCGATATATGGAAAAAGATTAGGCGCTTTCTCGTCCCAGAATGCCGGATCCGCCTGCCACAGGTACTCCCTCCCGTCTCTGATAATCGACTGGAGCTCCCCGCCCCTGCTGCTTATCTGTACTGTAAGTCTGTCGTTTGCAATCGTATAATTCATAATCCTTCCCCTTCCTGGTTTTTATTCTTTTCGCCGGCATCCGCCGCTGCCGATGCACAGTTATCCGTCCATCACTGAAACGGATTGTAAAATCTGCTCCCATCATAAAATGTGAAAACCATAGCTGCAATTACAAAGCAGATAACAAAAACAAGCGTAAGATAATCATTGCGCTGCAGTTTTTTCCCCATATACCAGGTTCTCTTTTTGTTCTTTCCAAATCCGCGCAGCTCCATTGCATTGCTCACTACGTCAATTCTGTCCATGCTGGAAAAAATCAACGGGAAAATGATGTTTGCCATTCTCTTCAGCCGTTTAAAAAAGGATGTCTTACTGGACATTTCGATTCCCCTAGCTTCCTGGGCATGCTTGATTTTGGAAAAATCCGCCTGTACGTCAGGCACATAGCGCAGCGCGATGGCAATGGAATAGCCGATATTGTAGCTGATCCCAAGGCGGTTCATGCTGGCCGCAAGCTCGCTGGGATTGGTGGTCACCATAAACATCAGAACCACAGGCACGACCGTAAAGTATTTGAGCATGATATTAAACTCATAAAAAAGCTGCTCCGTAGTCATGCTGTAATGGCCTGCAATGTGGAAAAGCACCGTTTTGGTCCCGTAAATTTCAGTCCCCTGGAAGGGGGAAAACAGGAAAATGGTAAGCAGGTTCAGAAACAGGAAAAACAGGATGAACTTGAAAACCGTTCCCACCTGCTTCCACTCGGTTTTGGACACTTTGAAAATGACAAGGCTGAAGGCCAGCATAACGGCCAGAACCCTTGTGTCATAGGTCAGCATGCCGGCAATTGACCACAGAAGGAAGAAAATCATTTTTGTCACGCCGCTCAGCCGGTGAATCCAGGTATCCTTCGGCGCATAGGTAAGCACTCTAGCCATTGGCCCGCTCCTCCCTTTCAAAAAATATGAATCTTTCCACGAAGCCCGACGGGTCGGAAATACCGCATTTTACCGCCAAATCGTATAAAGAGGTTTTCTTCAGATAAGCCTTGTCCGCAATGGCCTCGCTGGTGAGGACCCTGGCGGGAATATCATCCGCTATCATTTCACCGTCCGCTATGACAATGGCGCGGTCCGTGTATTCCAGCATCAGGTGCATATCATGGGTGATCATGATAATCGTAATTCCCAGACGGTCATTCAGTTCCTTGAGGAATTCCATAATTTCCGTGTAATGCCGGAAGTCCTGTCCCGCCGTGGGTTCATCCAGAATCAGGACCTCAGGGTTCATCACAAGGATGGACGCGATGGTCACTCTTTTCTTCTGTCCGAAGCTCAGGGCCGAGATGGGCCAGTTACGGAATGGGTACAGGCCGCAGATTTTCAGCGTTTCGTGGACTCTCTCCTTAATCTCGGCCTCCGGCACGCCTCTCACCGCAAGGCCCAGCGCAACCTCGTCAAATATCATGGGTTTGCTGATCATCTGGTTGGGGTTCTGCATCACAAGTCCGATGACTTCTCCACGCTCTTTAATGGATTTGTCAGCAATATCGGCCCCGTTCAAAAGGATGTTTCCCCGGTCGGGATTGATAAAGCCGCAAATCAGGTTGGACAGGGTGCTCTTTCCGGCCCCGTTTTTGCCGACTATGCTGAGCATCTCGCCTTTTTCAATTTTAAAATCAATATTCCTGAGGACCGGGTTCCCCGTAATATAGGAAAAATCCAGATCCAGCACCTCCAGCGCCGACTGCTTGCCGGGGCGGGGCGGGGGAAGCTGAGCTTTCTTGTACCATGCCTGCACTTTTTCCCGGTAGGGCGCAAGATCCATGGTTTCTATATGCTGGGGACGGGTATCCGCGGTTATCTGGCAGCCCGCATGTTTCAGGGCTGTGATATAAAGAGGTTCCCTGATGCCCTCCTTCTGCAGGATATCCGTACAGAGAAGTTCATCCGGCGTCATATCGGCGACAATGCGCCCTTCTCCCACCACAACAATCCGATCCACATCCCGGTACAGGGCATCCTCCAGGCGGTGTTCGATGATGAGTACGGTTTTTCCCGTGGTCCTGCTGATTTTGTCTATCAGATCAATAGCCTTTTTCCCGGTAGCCGGGTCCAGGTTGGCCAAAGGTTCATCAAATAACAGAACGTCCACATCGTCTATCATTACACCGGCCATGGACACCCTCTGCTTCTGACCGCCGGACAGCTCCGTCGGCGCATGTTTCAGAAGATTCTTCACATCTACGATTTCTGCTACTTCATCAACCTTTGAAAAAATTTCATCCTGGGGCACGCAGTCATTTTCCAGGGCAAAAGCGATATCCTCCGCCACCGTCAGACCGATAAACTGTCCGTCCGTATCCTGCAGTACGGTGCCCACCAGCTTGGACATTCCGAAAATCCCCGCCCTGGAAGGGTCTTCTCCCCCTACCTGCAGTTCTCCCGTGCTTTCCCCGGGAAACGAAAAAGGAACCAGTCCGTTGATACAGTGCGCCAGAGTTGATTTTCCAGAGCCGGACGGTCCCACAATCAGAACCTTTTCCCCGGGATAAACCGCAAGGTTTATATTATACAGGGTGGGGTCTACCTGTGAACGGTACTTAAATGTATAATCCTTGAATTCAATAATCGGTTTCATCCTTTACCTCTCTTTATTTCCGCGGGCAACAGGCCAGACAGCCATGCCTGCATGGATATTTGGCGGCTGCCGCGAGGGTCAAATCAGCGCTCTGAGGCCTTCTGAGAACGCTGGATGATGCAGATAAAAGCATATTATATATGTCAGTATCCGCATCATCCGGTATTTTATCAAATATGGTAACGGTTCAGGACGGCCATCGTCATGAACTGTTACTAAGTATTAGTCTTCCTTGGACAGGCTGGAGGACTTTGCTCCGATCTTGGAATAGGCAAAGGCGAGCAGGGTTCCGAGCACAGCTGCCACGATAATGTTTCCGATGAATGCAAGAATGCCCTGGGTAAATACTTTTTTGGCAGGTTCCGCATAGATCAGGATGTCAAGGACGGGCGCAAGCAGGATCCAGGCGAGCGCATTGGCAATGACCTGGACTACATTGAACAGGGCGATGGCTTTGCCGTCGAAGCCGCCGTCTTTGATGGCGAACTTGGCAGCGAATACACCCATGAGAATACCAAACAGGGCATCCGGGAATACCCAGCTCCAGTAAATGCTTCCGTAGAAAATAGCATCACCTAATGCATGGCCGATTAAGCCGATTGCGCCGCCTACGATGGGTCCGAACACTGCCGAGAAAAAGGTCAGGACAGCGACTCTGGACTGCAGGGCGGTGTTGGGAATGATGCCGAAGGGAATCTGTGCGTTGGTAAGCACGATAAAAAGAGCGGTTCCGATACCAGTAGCAACAACTTCTTTTACACCAAATTTGAGTTTCATTTTATCTCCTCCTCATAGAGTAAAGTGTTTTCGGCATCTGTATGACCGTATTCTTTTTTGCATGAATGGCGGTGCAAAGATGCCGTTCTTCTGTAACCTGCGGAAGTATTTTACCCGCTTCCGCTTACCTCCTAACTATATCGGATTTCCACCTCTTTTGCAATGGTTCTTTTTATGCAAGAGGCACTTCTGCGGCCAGTGCAAAGGAGTAAATGATCTTTTCCCTCACCTTTTTTCTGGTGAGCTGTTCCAGGGCGCGGGCGTAGTAATCCAGCTGGACCTGGTAGCGGTTTATCAGCTCCTGGGGACGGGTGACGGAATCCGTTTTGTAGTCGGCCACCACCAGGCCGTCCTCTTCCTCCAGGTAGACGTCGATGATTCCCTGGATGAGCACGGTTTCCTCCTCCGGGAAGCTGTCATCCAGTGTTTTGGCGGGCAGGCCCAGGACAAAGGGCTGTTCCTTGTACAGTCTGCCGCGGACCGCCGCCTGCGCCATTCTGGCCGCCAGGGAACTTTCAAGGAACTGCGCTATCTTCCCGGGATTTACGGCTTCGCGGAATTCCTTCAGAAGAGTTCCCTCCTCCGCCATGCGGTCCAGGATTGCTTTTACCTCTGCCGGGTCAGGCGCTCCGGCCCGCACATCCCCTTCCGCCTGTCCGCACACTCCGGTCCGCGCCCCCTCCTTCGCTCCGCCGGCAGCCTTCCTCCCCAGCCTTCCTGCGTATTCGGCAAAAGGAAACAGCTCCAGCGCTTTATGGTAAGCGCTTCCGCGGGCGGTCCCGCTGACCTTTTCTTCCTCCCGGATAAAGCGAGGAAGGTAGGGCACCAGCTCTTTTTCCTCAAAAAGGTGATAGGCTTCCTCGGCCGCTTCCTCCATGCCTGCTTTTTTCAGTTCGGAAACTGTGGTCTTGGTATACAGGTTTTTCAGGTTTTCGTGAGGGTAGACGCTTTCCATGCGTTCTCTGAGCAGGCGTATTTCCTCATTTTCCTCCCCGGCGGAACGCCTTGCGGCCTCTTTTTCAAAGGAAAGCAGGCGGGCCTTCAGCTGCTCGCGGCCCTGCTCCTCTCCCATCTGTTCCTGGAGAAGCTCCGATGCGGTGAGGATCTGTACCCGCTGTCCGCACACGGCCCAGGCGGGAAGCAGCCAGTCCAGATAGCCTGATGCCTCGGAACGCAGGGTAAAGGTAAGACGCCCCGGGCCGTACGGGGCATCTGATGCCGTCACCAAACCGGCGCCGCCCTCGTCCAGAATGCGCTGCACCTTTTCGGCGTCCTTGCAGCTGCCGGTGAGAATCAGTTTTTCCTGCGGCCTGGTCATGGCCACATAGAGGACACGCAGCTCTTCCCCCAGGCTGTCCCTGCGCAGCTTGCCGGAAAGCACGGCTTTTTTCAGGGTGCTTCCCCTGACGCGGGAGTCAATGTCCACGTAATCCAGGGCAATGCCGTAATCCATATCCATGATGACAGGCTTCATCGTATCCTGCATGTTGAATTTCTTGGAAAGGCCGGCCACAAAACAGATCGGGAACTCCAGGCCCTTGGACTTATGGATGCTCATGATGCGGACGGTATCCGCATTTTCATCCTGCACGTTGGCTTCGCCGTAATCGATATCGTATTTCTCCACCTGTTCCATGTAGCGGATAAAGTGAAACAGGCCGAAATAGCTTGTTTTTTCAAAATTTTCCGCACGGGTTAAAAGCATCTCCACATTAGCCCGGCGCTGTTCGCCGCCGGGAAGGGCGGATACGGTATACAAATAGCCGGTTTCCTTCAGGAATTCTTCAATCAGCTGGTGTATGGGCATGTAGGCCACATACCGGCGGAAGCGGTCCAGCAGCTGTAAAAAAAGCTGCGATTTTTCCTTCAGCTCTTCCTGCGTGCCCTCTGTGGCATAAACCGTCAGGCAGGTATAAAGCCGCCTGCCCTCCGCCCCGGTTTCCGCTTTCATGCGGGCGATGTCCTCATCGGAAAAACCGGCCGCCTCCGATTTCAGGACGCCAAACAGCGGGATATCCTGCAGGGGATTGTTCAGTACCTTCAGGAAATTCAGGATCGTCTGCACCTCCGTTGCCGCAAAATACCCGGTTTTGGAGGTGATATAGACAGGAATTCCGCATTCCTCCAGCACCTTCTTAAAGGTTTCATCCCAGTTCGCCGTAGTGCGAAGCAGGATTACGATATCTGAGTAGCGCGCGGGGCGCAGCTGCCCTGTTTCTTTATCGGTGACAGGAAGCGTTCCCGTCAGCTGGCGGATTTTACCTGCAATGGCCAGTGCCTCCCTCTCCCGGTCATCAAGGCCGTCCTCCCCGGCTGCTGTCAGCAGGACCTCGGTTTCATAAACGTCCCCTTCCCCCTGCCCTTCAGGCTCCGGGAAGGATGCTCCGGGATACAGCGCCGCGTCCCTGTCATATTCCACACCGCCCAGATCCCGGCCCATCATGCAGGCAAAGCAGGCATTAACGCTGTCCGTCACCTGGCGGCGGCTGCGGAAATTCTGTTTCAGGTCGATTCTGCGCTCTTTTCCCTCTGTTTTGCCGTATCGATCGAATTTTTCCATAAAAAGCTCGGGCCGGGCCAAACGGAATTTATAGATGCTCTGCTTCACATCCCCCACCATAAAACGGTTGTATTTTCCTTCCTCTTCCCCGGAAATGCTGCGCAGAAGATATTCCTGCACCAGGTTGCTGTCCTGGTATTCGTCGATCATGATTTCCGCATAAAATTCCCGCATTTCCAGCGCTGTGGCGGTAGGCTGCACCCCCTCCGGCGTCTTTTCAGTCAGTATCTGAAGGGCCATATGCTCCATATCGTGGAAGTCCATCAGGTTCTTTTCCCGCTTTTTCCCGTCCAGACGGATACGGAAGTCCTCAGTCAGGGCGAGCAGCCTGGAAACATAGGGCGCGCATTCCGCCATGCGTTCCGCCTGTACACGGGGAGAGGCGGAAAAATATTTTTTTGCAAGTCCGTTTAAAAGATCCTTGATGCCATTGCGCATCTGTTTTGCCTGATCCCTTTTTTCAGGGGACACGCTTTCGTCCTTCTTGGAACTGATTCTGCCAAAGGTGAGATCTGAAAACGCCTCATACATGTCCTCCAGCGTATCCGCCGCCAGCAGCCTGTCTATCAGCAGCCCGTCCGCCTCCAGGGTATCCAGGTACATATAGGGGCCGCCCGGTTCCTCACACAGCCGCTTTGTCATGGCAAGAAGCTCCTTCGCCTCCTCCAGCATGGAACGGATATAGCTTTTGAGCAAAAAGATCCAGCTGCATTCATCCAGGCTGTCCTCCGTAACCGCATAGTCATCCTGATGCCCGGTGAGCCACTCTCCCGGCCAGGGATAGCTCATGGCAAATTCATACAGGCCGAGAATCTGCTCCTCCAGCCTTTTTTCCTTCCCCGCCGGGGCAAAATATTCCACACAGGAGAGGAATTCCTCATCTCCCGCGGCAAAATATTCCTCCAGCATATCCGCCAGAACGTCCTGCTGGAGCAGCTTGATTTCCCCGTCGTCCGCCACCCTGAAATCCGGGTCCAGGTCAATCTCATCAAAATGATTCCTTATAATATAAAGGCAGAAGCTGTCAATGGTGGTAATCTGCGCGTTGTGTATCAGCGTAAGCTGCTTAAGCAGGTGGGCGTTCCCCGGATTCGCATCCACCCTGCCGGAAAGCGCCTGGGTGATTCGCTCGCGCATCTGGGCGGCCGCCGCATTGGTAAAGGTCACCACCAGCAGCCTGTCGATATCCACGGGATGCTCTGCGTCGCTCACCATCTGGATGATCCGCTCCACCAATACCGCCGTCTTTCCGCTGCCGGCCGCAGCAGACACCAGAATGCTGCTGTCCCTGGCATCAATTGTCGCCTGCTGATCCGGTGTAAATGTCACTGCCATCGTCTTCTCCTTCCGTCTCCAAAGCCTCTTTCATCCGTTCCAGGGCTTCCTGTTCTTCCAGCTTTTCCAGCTCCCGCTTCCGGTAGCCGGGAATTTTCTTATCAAAGCCGCATACCTTGCTGTAAGGACAGTAGGTACAGGCATCCTTCGCCGTCTGGCCGCCAGACTGGACATAGGGGTTGAGGGCAATGTTTCCGTTCAGGATGCCGCTGCCGATTTCCCTGATTTTCAGGTTGACATAATCCGATATGACCCGGAAATCATTCTCTTCAAGGATGCTGGAACGGGCGCTGAAAGAACCGTCCTTTTTCCTCTCCACAGGGATGACGTCGGATTTCGTGCCAAACTCCCGATCCAGGCTTTCCACGATTTTCTCGTCCGCATTTACCACACCCGTCATCCGCAGGCCAGCCAGGATTTTTTCCTGGATCTGCTCCGGCGTATCCGTTTCCTCGCCTTCCACCAGCGGATCGTACACCCGGTAATATAGCATGGCCGCCGGTACCACCTTCCGGTCAGGATAGTCTTTTTCCTCCATTTCAACCGCCGCGTTCATATAGACCACCAGCTGCAGCTGCAGCCCGTAATACAGCGCCGCCAGGCTGAAATCCCGGTTCCCTGATTTGTAGTCTATGACCTTCACGTAAACCTTGTCTTCCTCCTCGCATACATCCACCCGGTCGATCCGCCCGCGCAGACGCAGCTTTTCCTCTCCGGTGAGGGAAATGTTCACCGATTCCAGCTCTTCCAGCACGGAAAAAGACACCTCAAACTGCTCCGGCCGGAAGGCTCCTTTTTTCAGCTGGTACTGCAGGGTGGACACGGTCCGCTTCAAAATCCGCTTCAGGCGGGTGATAATATACTGGTTGCGCGCATTGTCAAAAAGCACCGATTCTCCGTAGGTGACCGCATAGGCCTCCACCGCCTCCTCTATCAGGCTATCCCCCTCTTCCTTGGGAAAATCGAACCAGCTCCAGCCCTTTTCCTTCAGTTTTTCCCCGAAAATCTCCAGCACGCCGTGGAACAGGTTGCCCATGTCCACCGCCTCAAAGCTGTAGCCCTCCCTTTCCTTAAGCATCAGCCCATACTGCAGGAAGTGGGCATAGGCGCAGGAGGCATACTGCTCCAGCCGGCTGACGCTTCCAAGCAGGGTGCGGCCAAACAGCGCCAGCGCCGCCTCTCTGGCCAAAGGCCTGTCCCGGTAGCTGTAGAAGGCTTTTTCCCGCATCTGCTTCGTCCAGTCCCGCGTTTTTTCCTCGGTAGCATAGATCTGGTATAAATGACGGAAATCCTGCTCCTCCCTGCTGTTTTCCTTCATTCTCGCATCTGCGAACTGCCGCAGCCCCTGCACCAGTCCCGATCTGCCGTCCTCCAGCGTCTGCACCTGTGCAAGCTTTGGCAGCTCCTCCGGCTTTTCTATTCTTATAGAAGGGAAGAGCTTCTGTACCGTATCGATCAGGTAGGCCGGCCTCATGGAACGGCCTTCCCCGCTCATCCGGGAATAGGACAGGTACAGGCAGTCCGAAGGTTTGGTCATATTCATGTAAAGATACAGCTTCTGTATATACATCTGCTGCCTGGGGGTAGGCGCAAGCTCCATCCCGCTTTCCGCCAGGAATTCCCTGTCCATATCCGAAATAATGCCGCCGCTTCCCGCCTGTTTCGGAATATATCCGTCGTTCACACCCAGGAAAAAGAGCGCCTTTACCTGTTTTAAACGGGTTCTTTCCATATCTCCGGCCACGACGCGATCTACGTTCTGAGGGATGGTTCCCACCTGGATTTCCTGGAAGCCCGCCTCCATAATCCTGGAAAACTCATCCATTTTTACCGGTTCGCTGCCAATCAGCTCCACGATGCTGTCAAGCAGATCCATCACCAGCCTGTAAATCTGTGCATATTCCCTCTGCTTTACCGCATCCCCTTCTTTTTCAAACTGTTCTTCATAGACCTTCAGCTTCAGCTGTACCTGGTTTTGTTCGATAAAAGCATACAGCCCCATCACCAGCGCCTTCGTGTCCGCAAAGCGACCCATCAAAGGCTCCAGCTGGTCAAGGAGCTTACTACGGCTTTCGTTCAGCCCTTCCAGCTCCTCCAGTTCATTTTCCATATCCGGTGTTTTGCGCACGAAGAGTGTATTCCATCTCTTTTTCCCCCGCACGCCGGTGGCAAGCACATAATTTTCCAGCCGGTCCGCTTCATCCGGGGTAAAATCGGCAAGGCCGCTTCTGATATAGTGAAATACCGATTCGTAGGTGAAGCCCTGGGTCACGATCTGAAGCGCGCTCTTCAGATATTCGATAAACGGATTCAGCACGATTCCCCGTGTCTGATCCAGGTAGAAGGGAATTCCGTAAAGTCCGCCTTCTGTTTCTAAAAAGCTGGCATAGGCCGACAAATCCCCTGCAATTACCGCCACATCCCGGTAGCAGTTTCCCGTACGGCGCAGATATTCCCGGATCGCAATGCAGACCTGGCGCACCTCCTCACGCTGGCTGGAGGCCTCCATGATCCGAATCTGCGTCTCTCCCTCATAAGGCCTTAGGGGGTAACGGAACAGATGTTTTTCCAGATGCGCCATGGAGGGGTTGTCCCGGAACCTGGGCACCGGATTATCCCGCAGGATTACATCCTCCCCCCTGGCCACGCCCGCCTCCGCGGCCAGCCGGGTCAGGGAGGCCACCGTTTTTTTGCTCAGGTGGAACAGGTTCTGCTCCTCCTTTTCATCATACATATCCTCGCTGCCATCCAGCACTGCTGTTACGATTACCTCCTGTGCCAGCTCCATCAGCTGCCGAAGAACCCGGTTCTGCACCGGCGTAAAGCCGGTGAAGCCGTCGAAGGCGATGACGCTTCCCTTCACCAGGCGGGATTTCGGCAGGAGCCTGGCAAGCAAATCAAGCGTTTCCTCCGTAGTGATATATTTTTCATGGATAAACTCCTGAAAGCCCCGGTAAAGCACGCCCAGATCCTTCAGCTTATGGTACAGCTGGCCTCTCTTTTTTGAAAAATCGGTGAGCTTTTCCAGCTCCTCCACACCGATCCCGTACTGCATGAACTCGGAAATAGCTGATTTTACTTCATGGATGTAGCCTGTCTTATTCAGGTTGCCGCCGATGACCGCCGTCTCCCCCTTCAGCTGCCCCGCAATCCGGCGCAGCACCAGGCTCTTGCCGGTATCATCAAGCACCGGCCGCTCATCCGCCCCCACCTCTTCAAAAATACGGTGGGAAAGCCGTCCGAAGCTGAGTACGTCAATGTTCATGATCCCCTGCCGCGGATGCATCATCACCAAATCCTTCTGCGTCTGCATCGTAAACTGATCCGGTACGATGATCAGGAAATTCCGATCCGGCTCCTGCTGCGACCGCGCAATGATTTCCTTATATAAACCGGTGCTTTTTCCCGCGCCGGATGCTCCTGTATAAAAACGTAATGACACGCTTTTTTCCTCCTGTGGTGATATGGCCTGGCTGAATAATTACTCCCTATTACTATACCATATCCGCTTCGCGGATACGGGCCTCCGGCGGAATTCAGCGCCTGATTTTCTGCGGTAGACGCAGAAAACAGTATGCGCAGGTATAATGTCGGCTACGCCGACATTATACCATATTTCCCATGGCCTGACAGCTTCCAAATTCTATCCCTGCCTTGTTTTCTTCCATGATAAAAAGTAAAATATAGGTAATACTATCGTAACTGGAAACGTGCTGGACAATTCCGGGCCGTTACTAATTATGACCGGCCGCGCTGTTTTCCCCGGCCTCCCGGAATTTTACAAATAAAAAAAGGAGACAACTATGAGAAAAGTGATTCCCTTCAACGAAAACTGGTCCTTCCGAAAAGAAGATACAGGGCTTCCCCTGACGCTTCCTGCGGACTGGGAAACCGTGACGCTGCCCCATACCTGGAATGCGGTGGACGGACAGGACGGCAAAGGCAGCTACTACAGAGGCGCCTGCTGGTATGCAAAGGAATTTCCCACGCCCTCCGGCTTATGTGACAGCCGCTTGTACGTGGAGGTCCTGGCCGCTTCCCTTTCCGGAAGGGTGTTCGTCAATGGCAAAGAAGCCGCTTATCATGAAGGAGGTTTTTCCTCCTTTACCGTGGATATCACAGACTATCTCCACCCGGAAGGCTCAGGGAAAGCCAACCTGATCGCCATCGCAGCGGACAATTCCGACCGCCCTCATATTTACCCGCGTATGGCGGATTTCACCTTCTATGGCGGACTGTACCGCGGCGTTAACCTCATTGTCGTTCCCCGGGTACACTTTGACCTGGAATACTGGGGCGCACCCGGCCTTTCCGTCACCTCCCAGCCGGATGGGGAAAGCGCCTTCCTGAAGCTGCAGAGCTGGGTAAAAAATGCGGATGCCGATTATACGGTATGTTATACCATTACGGACGCACAGGGTAAAAAGACAGCCGAATGCTGGCGGCCTGCCGAAAATCCGGGGACAAGCGTCTTTCTGCCCAAAGCCCATCTGTGGCAGGGTGTGGAGGATCCTTATCTGTATACCTGCACCGCAGCCCTTGTTTACCGGAACGAAACCGTGGACGAGATCAGCTGCCGTTTCGGCATCCGTTCCTTTGCCGTGGATCCTGAAAAGGGATTTTTCCTTAACGGTAAACCTATGATGCTGCGCGGTGTTTCCCGCCATCAGGATCGCCTTTATAAAGGAAATGCGCTCACCAGGCAGGATCACTATGAGGACGCCGCCCTCATCCACGAGCTGGGAGCGAATACCGTGCGTCTTGCCCATTACCAGCACAGCAGGGATTTTTATGATGCCTGTGACGAATATGGTTTTATAGTATGGGCGGAGATTCCCTATATCAGCAGCCAGAGCGACGACCCAAAGGCGCATGAAAACTGCCGGACACAGATGCAGGAGCTGGTGTATCAGAATTATAATCACCCATCCATCTGTTTCTGGGGAATTTCCAACGAAATCACCATCGCCGGCGAAAAACCGGGCCTTGTGGAAAATCATAAGGATTTGAATGCGCTGGTAAAAGAAATCGATCCCACCCGCCTGACTACTATGGCCCATGTGAGCATGGTTCCCCTGGACAGCCGTCTTCACGGCATCACGGATCTGGAAAGCTATAATCATTATTTTGGCTGGTACGGCGGAAAATACACAGATAATGAAAAATGGCTGGATAATTTTCACGAAAAGCATCCTGAAATCTGCCTGGGACTGTCGGAATACGGCGCGGAGGGTATCATAACCTATCAGCCCGATGAGCCGAAATGCCGGGATTACTCGGAAAGCTATCAGGCGGAGTACCACGAACACATGGCCGAAATCCTTATGGCCCGCCCCTATTTATGGAGCACCCATGTGTGGAATATGTTTGATTTCGGCTGCGCGGCGCGCAACGAAGGCGGCACTGCAGGCCGGAATAATAAGGGGCTGGTGACGCTGGATCGGAAAATTAAAAAGGATGCTTTTTATCTTTATAAAGCGTATTGGAGCAGGGAGCCCTTTGTGCATCTGTGTGGACGGCGGTATGCGCAGCGGCCCGGGGATACGGACCGCCTGGATGGTAAAACCCCCGCTGAGAATAAAAAAGGCAACGGAAACGGCGTCCCGGAAGCTTCCATAGCCGGCGGAAGTACCCGCGTGAAGGTGTATTCCAATCAGCCGGAAGTGAGCCTGTATGTAAACGGGGAGTTATATCAGACCTTGAAGGGTGATAAAGTATTTTTGTTTGAGCAGGTCCCTCTTTTTGACGGTTTTACCTGCCTGACCGCCTGTGCGGGCGAGTGTTCCGATACTATGACGCTGGAAAAGGTGGAGACAAAGCCTGAAATCTATACGCTTCCTGCGGAAGAGGATGAGGACGATATGGAGGGCGCCGCTAACTGGTTTGACGAGGCTGCGGCTGTGGATGCCAATGCGGCTATGGAATTTCCGGAAGGGTTCTTTTCCATAAAGGACACGGTGAAGGAGGTTCTGGACCAGGAGGACGCCGCAGCTGTGCTGGCCGGTGCGCTCTATGCCATGACGGGAATGAAGCTGAAGAAGAGCATGATGGGGATGATGGGCGAAAAAAGCGTGGAAGGGCTGATGGAAATGATGACCGGAATGGGCATGGGTGATAATGTACCGGAAAATGCCCTGCAGGTGGTGAATGCGGAGTTGAATAAGGTCAAGAAGAAATAGATGCGGGAGAGTGGATCCGGCCGGAGGACTTTGGAAAAATCATCTGTAAAGAAGAATTCCGGCCAGGATGCCGATTCCGGTTCCCATCCAGTTCAGGCGGACATCAAACCAGGAAAAATGGCGGCCCTGAATCATCGGTTTGGTCGCCTCATCCGCCCATCCCCAGAAGACTGCCAAGATCAGCCCCGCTGCCATGGCGGCTGTTGATACATGGGCCGAGTGCAGGGTTCCGATCAGGAGTATTGTGAAAACGGCAAAGAGAATCACGTGGGCTGCTCTTCTCAGCTGCTGGTTAAGTTTACCGATATCCCTGACCGGGAACCAGTGCTTCATATGGTTTGCCAGTTCCAGGCTTGTTCTGCTGGTGTGTTCGCCGTCCTGGTGCGACAGCCAGGTCATGAAGAGGAACCAGAGGATGGTGAAAAACAGGTGGATATAAAAGGGCTTAATCAGTGTCAGAGTCAAACATTGGTACCTCCTGTATTATAACTTTTCCCAAAGAATTTCAACTTTGCATTCATGTTGGTTTACCCCCAATCCGCGACTTGTCCAGCTATCGGCCAACTGGTTAACTTTCAAGGATGTAACTACAGACCCTGGATTTCCATAGCTCAATTCCTTTTTTAATATTTACTAATCACTTTACAGAGCTTCTTATAAAAAGCAATCTCATATTTCACAAAGGTATGGTATCCTTCCAGACGAAGCTCCGCATCATACTGTTTTTCTTCTATCTGCTTTAAAGCCTCTTCCGCCTTTTCTTCCAATTTGGCATAGGTATCCACCACCTTTTTGTCTATTTGACTGCCTGCTTCATCATAAGCTTTTTCAAATTAGTATTTCAGCATGCTGAGGCCTAAGTTTTTTCCAAATCTGCGTGGGCGCATAACCAGACTGCCCCCGCTTCTGTTATCCAGCAGTTCTTTTATAAACATCGATTTATCTACATAGTAAAAGTCATTGTCCCGTAACTTTTTAAAATCTTCAATCCCGATTGGTAAAGGTCTGTTCATACTAGGATCCGCTCTTTCTCTCTAAAAGATTATACCCTGTTTTTAGGTCTCCTGCAATCTGTTAACTGATTCCAGCATGGAGGATCGCTTTTTTAACATGGATATTGTGTTACTTCCGGGCATAAAAAAATGGAGAAAACAGTCCACATCCGTGACAGGACTGTTTTCTCCATATATTTTGCAAAAATTTCCATCTCTTGCTTACTGATGATGCGCAATCATCCCCGCCGCCTTGGCGATTTCCAGCACCACCACCGGCACCAGCGCCAGGCCGAGGGCCGTCAAATACAGATGCCCGGGCAGTGCAGTCAGGCCGAAAACCAGCGCCAGCGGGGGCACAAAGGTAATCAGTGCAATCAGCACCAGCGACAGGGCAGCCGCGCCGTTTAAATACTTATTGGTAAAAAATCCGGTCTTAAACAGCGAATGGCTGGAACGCATATTAAAGGCATGGAACACCTGCGTGGATGCCAGCACCATGAAAGCCATGGTACGTCCCGCTTCTACCGTGCCCGTTTCATTCCATCCCAGCCAGAAGCCAAACAGCGTCAGGGCAGCGAACATGGCGCCCTGCAGAACGATCCGCACGCCCAGCCCATGTGCAAAAATGCCTTCATTCTTCGGCTTGGGCTTCTTCTCCATCACATCATCAGGCACAGCTTCCATACCCAGCGCAATGGCGGGCAGGCTGTCTGTTACCAGGTTGATCCACAGAAGCTGCATGGACAGCAGCGGGCTCTGCTTCCAGAACAGCATGGATAAAAATACCGTCAGCACCTCGCCGATGTTCGTTCCCAGCAGGAACGCCACCGCGTGCTTGATATTGCCGTAAATCCCCCGGCCTTCCTTCACTGCGGAAACGATGGTGGTAAAATTATCATCTGTCAGCGTCATATCCGCCGCGCCCTTTGCCACGTCCGTACCTGTTATGCCCATGGCGCAGCCGATATCCGCCGCCTTCAGCGCGGGCGCATCGTTTACGCCGTCTCCCGTCATGGAAACGATTTCGCCCTGTGCCTGCCAGGCCTTGACGATGCGGATCTTATCCTCCGGAGAAACTCTGGCGTATACGGATATATGGCGTACCTTCCGGTTCAATTCTTCTTCACTCATCTGCGCCAGCTGTGCGCCGGTAATGGCTTCGTCGCCTTCCTCCATAATTCCCAGATCCTTTGCAATGGCGGAAGCCGTCACCACATGGTCGCCGGTAATCATAACAGGCTTAATGCCGGCCTTCCGGCAGACAGCCACTGCATCGCGTACCTCCGGGCGGGGCGGATCGATCATGCCAACAAGCCCCATAAAGGTAAGATTGCTTTCCAGTTCTTCAATGGTAGGATTTTCAGGCACGCTGTCGATTTCCTTATAGCCCACTGCCAGGACGCGGAGGGCGTTGGAGCTCATGGAGTCAACCAGCTCCTGCGCCTTTTTCATATCGCCTGTGGTGCAGATGGGCAGCATGGAATCAAAGGCGCCCTTGGTAATGACCACATTTTTCCCATCGATTCTGCAGACAACGGTCATCAGCTTACGGTCGGAATCAAAGGGCAGCTCCGTCAGTCTGGGATATTCCCTGGCCAGGGTTTCCTTAGGGCTGCCGTTTCTCATGGCGGCATATACAATGGAGGTTTCCGTGGGATCCCCGATATGCTGTACTTCTCCGTCCTTGACAATCACTGAACCATCGCAGCAAAGGGAAGCATACTGCAGCAGCCTGCGGATGGCAGGCGTATCCTCATCGGAAATGTCCTCCATCAGATCCTCTGCCGCGTCATAGGCCTTCACCAGGGTCATGCGGTTCTGGGTCAGCGTACCGGTCTTATCCGAGCAGATAACAGAGGCGCTGCCCAGCGTTTCCACGGCGGGAAGCCTGCGGATGATGGCATTCTGCTTCACCATACGCTGCACGCCGATGGAAAGCACGATGGTAACAATCGCCGGAAGCCCTTCCGGAATCGCTGATACGGCAAGGGATACGGCTGTCATGAAAATTTCCATCACGGCCATGCCGTCAATCAGGCCAATGACAAAAATGACCGCACATACGGCAATCGCCAGAAAGCCCAGGTATTTGCCCAGCTGCGCCAGCTTCTGCTGCAAGGGTGTCTGGGTATCCGACTCGCCCTCCAGAAGCCCTGCGATATGTCCCATTTCCGTCTGCATCCCAGTGGCCGTAACGATAGCTCTGCCGCGTCCGTAGGCCACGCTGCAGCCGGAATAAATCATGTTGGCCCGATCTCCCAGAGGCGCTTTTTCTTCTATTTGAAGAGATGCATCCTTTTCACTGGGCACGGATTCTCCGGTGAGCGCCGATTCCTCCGATTTCAGGCTGGCCGATTCAATCAGCCTGGCATCCGCAGGGATATTGTCGCCTGCTTCCACCAGTATAATGTCGCCGGGAACCACTTTATCGGCGTCAATGAGCAGCTCTTTCCCGTCACGGATAACCCTTGCATGGGGCGCCGACATACTCTGCAGCGCTTCCATGGCTTTTTCCGCCTTGCTTTCCTGCACCATGCCCATAACGGCGTTCAGAATCACGATTACCAGAATCAGCAGCGGTTCAAAAAATTCCGATGTATCATGGCCGTTGCAGGCAACGATAAAAGAAACGACTGCCGCAGCAATCAATATGAGTATCATCACATCCTTGAACTGTTCCAGAAATCTCTGCAGATTGCTTTTCTTCTTCTTAGCCCGCAGCCGGTTAGGTCCGTACTGCGCAAGCCTCTCCTCAGCCTGCGCACCCGACAGCCCTTCCGACCGGCTGCTGTGCAGTTCACTTATTACTTCATCCAATGGTTTACTATACTGAGCCATTTTCAATCCTCCTGGTTTTCCGAAGGAATGCGAGAGCCCTCTGCGAGCAGAGGATTTTCCTCCTGGTTTTCCGTTCTCTTTTTACTGCGGTCCGTTCAAAGCCCTGTGCTCCTTTTGCCAAACCATCTCGTCTTTCAGTGACCCGGCCGGCAGATGCATGGTCTGCTCTACGATCGTAATCACCTGTTCCATGGAAAGGAGCCGCTTCCTGGACTGCGCCAACAGTCCGAAAATCAGGACTCTGACGGTTTCTTCAGGATACGCAATGGTCAGATGCCCTTCCCTGACCCCCTGCCGGATCAGCCGTTCCAGCTGTGCCTGCAGAAGCTCATTGGCATCCTGGGCGATGGGGTTATGGGAAATGATTTCCAGCATACTGTCCAGATTCTCTTCCTCATCTCCCGAAAACTGGTCAATCATGTGCATATAAAGCGCAACGAATTCCGACGTTTTCTGATAAAAAGTAAGCTGCGTATCCGCCAGGATTTTCAGGGAGGCTTCCTTAAGCTCCGACATTACCAAATCCACAACCTCATTAACTATTTCATCCTTGGATTTAAAATAATAGTAAAAAAGTCCCTTGGCAACGCCTACCTTTTCCACAATCTGGCTGACCTGTGTGTTTTTGATTCCGTTTTTGTCAAACAGCTGCCGGGCCGCTTCTATCAGCTCCGCCCGGCGTATTTCCGGTTCCTTCGTTACCCGCATTCTGTCACCTGCCTTTTATTGGCTGTTCTGCCGCCTTTTTGTGTATTATAGCAACTGACTGACTTTTTGTAAATAGTAAGTCAGTTATTTATTTTTATTTTCATTAAACAGTCTCCCCAAAAGCTTTCTTTTTATATTTCGGAAAGAAATCCTTCATACTTTTTATAAGATTTTTTGATTTGCGTCACACTTAGGACACACTTTTCCTGTATCATAAATAACAGATAGAGAAACAATAACTCACAAGTTTTGTTAAACTATCTCCCCCCTCATAAGAATAAGAAGCCTCCACATTTTTTTGTGGGGGCTTCTTATTTGCTGTGTACTATGTTCATTTTAAAAACTGCCGGTAAGCCGGTTTAACCCTTTCCGTTTTCCTTCCATAAAAATTCCCTCTGCGCATACCGAAGCAGTTCATCCGGGGTGGGAATTTCCCCTTTTTTCGGCACCTTGTTCTGCCACGCTCCGGTAATTCCGTCATTTGGCGTATTTTTGTATGTATGCTCCAACGCTGCCTGCATTTCCTGTTTTACTTCCTGGACGCTTACCCCATACTCCTTTGCCACCTTCCGATAAATACTTTTTTTATTCATTTATTATTTTCTCCTGTCGGCAGACGTCTGTTATGTGCATCTGCTACTTCATTATAGACGATTCCAGCGTACGTTTCAACAATAACAGACGCTATAAATATTCGTAATTATAACAATTGTATATTATGATTATCACATGGAGGGAGGCGGATTTCATGGAAGAACAATTTATTCGGGATCGGATAACCGAGCTTCGGCTCCAAAAAGACGTTGCAGAGAGAAAAATGAGCATTGAACTCGGGCACAGTACAAGCTATATTCACAGCATTGCCTCCGGCCGGGCTCTGCCTTCCATGACAGAATTTCTTTACATATGCGATTATTTCAACATTACGCCCATGGAATTTTTTAACGATACGGAACATACTTCGGCCCAGCAGCAAAGGGCCATTCAGTATATCCGCCTGTTAAATGATTACGATACCAAGCTGATCGCAGATATGTTGGAAAGGCTGTACAGGCCAGAATAAAGTTTAAAAAAACAGACTGATAAAGCCTGGCCGGATTCCGGCCGGTTTATTCAGTCTGTTCTTATTTCCGCCGTCTCGGACAGCCGCCTGTTATGATTCCGAAACGGTATTGGCCTGCAGCTTGTGCTTCCGGTTCCCTTTTTTTACAAAGTCAAAGGAAAAAAGGATCATCAGCTCATGGGCCAGCAGCGGGAAGGCCGCCAGGATTCCAAGACGCAGCCATTCCCGCAGGGACAGATGCGCGGTTCCGAACGCCGCCGTCAGGAACGGTATTTCCGTCACGGCAAACTGCAGCAGGAATCCGATCACACAGGCCGCTATCATCAGCTTGTTGTTAAAGTGGTTCATCCGGAATATGGACTTTCGCATATCCCGCATTCCCACCGCATGGAACAGCTGCGACATGCCAAGAACCGTGAAGGCATAGGTCTGCGCCCGGTTCAGGATAGCTTCATGGGAAAGCACCGTGGCAAAATTATTGATGGTCAGCGGAATTTGTTTTTCAAGAATTACAGCATAGGGAATGGTAAAAAATGCCGTCAGGCTGATTCCCGCAATCAGCAGTCCGTAAAAACAGGTGCAGGCCAGGCCGCCGCCTGCGAAAAGGCTTTCCTTCGGATCCCGGGGCGGCCGGCGCATCAGGCTTTCCTCATCATTGTCGTCCACCCCCAGCGCCAGCGCCGGAAGGGAATCTGTAATCAGGTTAATCCACAGGATGTGGCTGGATTTCAAAGGGGATGCCAGGCCGCACAGCACCGCTAAGAACATGGTCATGATTTCGCCCAGATTGGAGGAAAGGAGGAATATCACAGATTTTTTGATGTTCTCATACACCCCTCTGCCCTCCACAATCGCCTTTTCTATCGTGGCAAAATTATCGTCCGTAAGGATGATGTCAGAGGCCTGCTTTGCCACATCGGTCCCTGTCATTCCCATGGCAATCCCGATATCCGCCGCCTTCAGGGAGGGAGCGTCGTTTACGCCGTCTCCGGTCATGGCCACGATATTTCCCTTTTCCTTAAAGCCCTTTACAATCCTCACCTTATGCTCCGGCGACACCCTGGCAAACACCCGCACCTGATCCAGCTTCTTCAGGAAACGTTCCTCCGGCAGATGCGATACCTCCTCCCCTGTCATGCACTGCTCCGGGCGGCTCACTATCCCCAGCTGCTTTCCTATGGCAAAGGCCGTATCCACATGATCCCCGGTTATCATCACCGTTGTGACGCCGGCATCCCGGAACCGTTCCACGGCATTCGCCGCTTCCGGACGGGCCGGATCCTTCATTCCCACCATCCCCACAAACGTAAGCTCCGCTTCCACCGGGCCGCTGCCGCCGGTGCGCATGGCTACGGCAAGGGTACGCAGCGCCTGGGAGGACATTTCCTCCACCGCTTTTTTTATCTGCCTCCTCTGCTGGTCCGATATGGGCACAGGCTTTCCGTACAGCAGGACGCCGGTGCATTTTTTCAGGATTTCATCCGGCGCGCCCTTCGTATAGGTAACCGTCTGGTTCCCCCGCTGATGGAAGGTGGACATCATCTTGCGTGTGGAGTCAAAGGCAAGCTCCCTGGTTCTCGGATATTCCTTTTCCAGCGCCTGCCGGTGCAGGCCGTAGCGCGCGGACAAATCCAGAAGCGCCAGCTCCGTGGGATCCCCGATTCGTTCCCCGCCTTCCAGCACGGCGTCGTTGCACAGGGTCATGCCCTTTAAAAATTCCCGGTATTCTTCCCGGGCCAGCTCCTTTTTCCCCACCATTTTCTGGTTGGTAAAGCAGGTTTCCACCGTCATTTTATTCTGGGTCAGCGTGCCTGTTTTATCCGAGCATACAACGCTGACCGCGCCCAGGGTTTCCACCGAGGGGAGTTTTCTGACTATAGTATGCACCTTCACCATTTTGGTAACGCTCAGGGCCAGGCAGATGGTGACCACCGCGGGAAGCCCCTCCGGCACCGCCGCAACCGCCAGGGATATGGCGGTGATGAGCATTTCAATCATATTTCGCTTCTGAATCAGCGCTATCAGGAACAGCGCCGCGCATAAAAGCAGGGAAAGCAGGCTCAAAATCTTTCCCAGTTCTCCAAGACGTTTCTGCAGGGGAGTGATATCCTCATGGCTTTCGTTGATGAGGGAGGCGATTTTCCCAATTTCCGTATCCATGCCTGTGGCGGTAACGATCCCCTCTCCTCTTCCATAAGTCACGATAGTGGACATGTAGGCCATGTTATACCGGTCTCCCAGGGGAATGTGCATCTCCTTCTGTACTTTTGCTTCCCGTTTGCCCGCAGCCGTCAGGCCGGAATCCGCTGCCGCCAGATCGGACATTTTCCCGGACTGTGAGCTGCGTCCGAAGGCGGCTGCACCCCTGGCGATGAAGGCGGCGTCCTTTTCAATAGGCAGGGACTCCCCGGTAAGCGCCGATTCCTCCACCTTCAGGCTGCTTGTTCTGGTCAGGCGCAGATCCGCGGGCACCTGGCAGCCTGCGTCAAGGCAGACAATATCGCCCACCACCAGCTGTGAAGCAGGAATCTCCCGCTCCTTCCCTTCCCTTATCACGTAGGCCCTGGGACTTGTCAGCTTTTTCAGGGAATCCAGGGCCTTCTGTGCCTTTCCCTCCTGAATCATCCCCACTATGGCATTCATGAATACCACAATGGCTATGATCACCGCATCGCTCACCTCATGAAGCAGGAGGGAAATGATGGCCGCTGCAAGCAGCACATAGATCAGCGGATCGTTAAGCTGCTCCAGGAAGGATTCAATCACAGTTTTCTTCCGCGGTTCCTTCAACTCATTTTTTCCATATTCCTGGTATCGCCTCGCCGCTTCCTTTTCCGTCAGTCCTTTGTCTATATCGCTGTCCAGCTGTATGCATGTTTCCTGAATGCTTTTTGACTCAAACACGTTCCCACTCCTTTATCTTGTCCTGATGCCTGTCTGAAGCGTCCGCGCATCCGGCCGGAGGGGTGCGGTGATTTTTCAGACAGGCTCTAATAAACCTTATGAAATACAGGACAGGAATATGTCTGCCGGGTAAAGGAAAAAATCAGCCGTCGGTGAGTTTGTAAGCATGGGATGGGTGTCTATGATCTTTTTATAGAGGAAACAGCCCCGTTCGTGGTCGTTTATGATGCCGCAGGCCTGCCTGCACTGTAATAAAAAGATACTTAATAATTTCTTATTAATGTTGACCGCATATATTATACGTAATATAATATATAAAATTAGTATATATACAATAAGATAATATATAAAGGGGAAGGAGGGGTCATATGATTTATCCTCTCAGCACGCCGCAGCTGGAATATCTGATTTTGTCTGTATTATGCAAAAGGGACAGCTATGGATATGAAATCAGCCAGCAGCTGAAAACTGTTACCAATACAAAGGATTCCACGCTGTATCCGATTCTGAAGCGGCTGCAGGGAAACGGTCTGGTGGTAACCTATGATCAGCAGTATCAGGGGCGCAACCGGAGATATTACCAGATTACGCCGGAGGGCCGGGGTGTCTGTCAGTATCTTGAAAATGAGTGGCGCCTTTATGTGAATGCTATATATGAAATTGCCCATGGAGGTGAAAAACAGTGAACAGAACCGAATACATGAATGCCCTGGAAAAGCGGCTCCGCATTCTGCCCGGCGACAGTTACCGGGAGGCCATGGCATATTTTCAGGAATATTTTGATGAAGCGGGGCCGGAGCGGGAACAGCAGGCCATAGAGGATCTGGGGAGCCCGGAAAACGCTGCCGAACAGATTATCACCAATATGGCAATTGATAAGACTTCCGTACCGCATAAAGGAATCAGGAAAAATATGAACGCGCTGTGGATTGGAATTCTTGCCATCTGCGCGGTGCCGGTGGCGCTGCCGTTCGCCCTGCTGCTTCTGGCGCTTGTGCTGCTGTGCCTGTTGTGCATACTTCTCATACTGGCTGCATTTGTTTTACTCGCACTGTGTGTGGCAGTCCTTGGCCCGGTGATCTTTGCCGCAGGCTTTACAGTGCTCCTATCCGCGCCCGCAGCTGCAATGACCTGCTTTGGCATGGGCCTTTTCTTTACGGGCTTTGGGCTGATAGCTGTATATGGCATAGTTCTGGCATGTAAATGGACAATTATCGGAATGGCCCGGCTCTTTGGCCGTATCCTGAAAAAGAAGGGGGAACGAAATGAGCAAGCGTAAAACATTCTTTATAGTGTGTGGGATCCTGTGCGGGGTGGGGATGCTTCTGGCCCTGACGGGACGCCTTCTGGGAGGCGCTGTGACCGGCGTGGGCTATGAACCGGGAAACGGGCTTGTGGTCTATTCCCCTCTGGTAAGCAACCAGCCCAACGGTCCCTCCGTGCAGACGGATAAAATCGATCAGCTGGAGCCATTCACACGGATAGATATACGGATGGATTATGCTGATATTACCATTGAAGAATCGGATCATTTTTCTCTGGAATATGAACTGACCGCATGGGAGAAGCCTGTTATCAGCGTGAAAAACGGCTGCCTGACCATAAGCCAGCCTCCGCATAACTACGGTAATAACCGTTTTTTCCTTTTCGGTAGCAGTTTTTCCGGCACTGTATACAACAGCTGGAACAGCTCAAGAGAATATCTCACAGTATATATTCCGGAAAATACGCAGCTTGACACAGTGTATGTGTCCACCTCCTCCGGAAAAACGGAGCTGTCCGGGCTGAAAACGGGCCAGCTTACAATAGATGATGATTACGGCGACGCGCGTCTTACGGATATCACCTGTACCAGCGCGGATTTCAGCCTAAGCTCCGGGAAGTTTACCGCGGATAACCTGAAGGCGGAAAGTCTGAAGCTTTCCGATGACTATGGCGACTGTATTCTGAAAAACTCGGAAATCTCAGGTAATACCACGCTCTTCTTAAGCAGCGGAACGCTGAAAATGCAGCAGTCCTCCACCGGGGTGCTCACTGTGGACAGTGATTACGGCAATGTGGATTTGAACGGTATCACCTCTGAAAATGCCAGACTCACTCTGAGCAGCGGGGACATGAATGCAGAAGGCTTCCTTTTCAAAAATCTGGATATTAAATCGGATTATGGCAGTGTGGAGCTTGTAACGCAGCTTACGGATTCTTTCGGTTATGATTTAAAGACAGATTACGGGGATATCAGGATAAATAAACATGACCTGGGCGATACCTATTATACCTTTGACAAAGAATTTGACAACTGGGTGCGAATCAAATGCAGCTCCGGGGATATCAGGATTACTACACAGAAAGATTGACGGTAAGGAAAAAAGACGTCTGAATGCTGCCGCTATGCGGAAGTACTCAGACGTCTTTTTATTTTGGAAATGTAACAGTCCAGGCCGGATATCTTCTTTCATGGCTCTGCCGTTCTGAGCTGTTACCTATAACCTGTAAATTATGCAGGTCAGTTCAGCACGCTGTCGTCCCCTTCGGGAAGGATGAATGCCAGAATGATGCCAACAACCGCTGCCAGCGCCAGGCCGGAAATGGTAACCGCGCCGTATACGGGAATGCTGTCGCAGCCGATTCCCAGAACCAGGATGATAGCGGCCACCAGCAGGTTGCGGCTGTTGCCGAAGTTCAGCCTGGAATTAATCAGGATACGCACGCCCACTGCGGAAATCATACCGTAAAGCACGATACTGATGCCGCCGGTAACGGGTGACGGGATGCTTGTGATAAATCCGCCGAATTTTCCGAAGATACCCAGAATCATGGCAAACACAGCCGCGATACGGATAACGGAAGGGTCGTATACCTTGGTTACGGCCAGAACACCCGTATTTTCTCCATAGGTTGTATTGGCAGGGCCGCCCAGAAGGCCTGCCAGCGCAGTTGCAAGGCCGTCGCCCAGAATCGTTCTGTGAACGCCCGGATCCACCATGAAGTTCTTGCCTACCACGGCGCCGTTGGTGGTGATGTCGCCCACATGCTCAATCATCGTAACCAGTGCAATCGGGGCAATGGCGAGGATGGCGTCCAGCTTGAACTGAGGTATGCACAGCAGCTGTGCCACAATGTCCTTATCCATAAAGGAAAGGAAGTGAGCCTCTCTCACTGCGGTAAAATCGCAGAAGCCAAGCGGCAGGCAGACAAGGTAGCCTGCGATAATGGCAAACAGAATCGGCATCAGGTTGAAAATCCCTTTTGCAAAAATGGATACACAGATGACCACAGTCAGAATCACCACCGTAACCAGCACGGATTTCAGGCTGAATTCTCCGTTGTAATAAAAAGCGCTGTTGATGGCGGTGCCGCTCAGACGCAGGCCGATAACAATGATAATCGGTCCGGTCACGATAGGAGGCAGCAGCTTGTTCACCTTTTCATAGCCGAAAATCTTGATCAGGCCGGCAAACAGCACATATACCAGGCCGGCAATGATAAGCGCGCCCTTGACCGAGGCCAGCTTCTCCATAAAATCCGGATCCCCCATACGGGAGTCCCCGATAATTGCCATGATTCCTGCCATAAAGGCAAAACTGGAGCCCAGGAATACGGGCACCTTTTTCTTCGTTACCCAGTGGAACAGCAGCGTGCCGAGTCCGGCACAAAACAGTGTGATTGACGTATTCAGCCCTGTCAATGCCGGAACCAGCACCGTGGCGCCGAACATGGCAAGGGTATGCTGAATGCCGAGAATCAGCTTTTGCTTCTTGGTTCTTTCACCCATTTTTTTAATCCTCCTCATAAGTATAGTATTAAACAGGTTATTTAAAAGCCTTTCGGCTTTTTGACAAATTCAGATGACAGACGACGGCTAGAAACAGATCTCCGTCTGCGCCGGTACGGTTTTGGCAAGCATTTTCCCGCCCCGGAAGGAATAGAGCACCTCACTTTTTTTGTTCAGGGCATCGTAAAAATTATCCGCGTTCAGGATGATGAAATCCGCGGGATTCTTTTCCCGGATGCCGTAGTTTTCTCCCAGATGCAGGGTTCTGGCCGCGTTATAGGTGATGAGCTTATAGGAATCGCAGATATCCTGATATCCCATCATCTGGCATACATGCAGGCCCATGAATACGGTATCCCGCATATTTCCGGTTCCCAGCGGATACCAGGGGTCGAAAATATCGTCATGGCCGAAGGAAACGTTCAGCCCGGCCTCCAGCAGCTCCTTCACCCTCGTTACACCGCGTCGTTTGGGATAGGTATCTGTGCGGCCCTGCAGATGCGTATTCACCAGCGGATTGGCCACAAAGTTGATACGGCTCATTTTCAACAGCCTCATCAGGCGGTTCACATAGGCATTATTATAAGAATGCATGGCAGTGGTATGGCTGGCCGTCACCTTATCGAACATTTCCATTTCATAGGCCCTTGCCGCCAGCGTCTCCAGCCCCCTGGACGCTTCGTCGTCGATTTCATCGCAGTGCACATCCACCAGCCTGTCATAGCGGTATGCAAGATCCATGGCAAAATTCAGGGATTCCACACTGTATTCCCTTGTAAACTCAAAATGGGGAATGGCTCCCACACAGTCGGCTCCCATCTTCACAGCATTTTCCATCAGCGCTTTACCGTTGGGATAGCTTAAAATTCCCTCCTGGGGAAAGGCAACAATCTGGACGGTAACCTCATTTTTCAGCTCTTCCCTCAGCTCCAGCATGGCTTCCATGGCCACCAGTTTGGGATCCGTCACATCCACATGGGTGCGGACGAACTGCACGCCGTTTGCAGCCTGCATGCGGATGGCCCTTCCGGCCCGCTCCTTCACATCCTGCTTCGTCAGCTTTTCCTTCCGTTTGCTCCAGCATTCAATGCCTTCAAATAAGGTGCCGGACATATTCCAGACCGGATCTCCTGCCGTCAGGCAGGTGTCCAGATGCACATGGGACTCAATAAAGGGCGGAAGAATCATTTTGCCGGTTCCGTCAATGACCTCTTCTCCCGGCAGCGCCTGGAGGGACGGCGCAATTTCCCCGAACACGCCATCGTTTATTCTGATATCCGTTGTTTCCGCACTGTTTTCCAGATGAATATTCTTAATCAGCATTTACTTTCTTCCTTTCCTGCCTGCGATACCTTCACTGTTATCTTTTCCTGCTGGCAATGCCTTCACAGTTATTTTTTCCTGCCGGCCGCAAAACCCACAAGATAGCAGACCACCGCCACGGCCATTCCGTTGATAGATGCAATTCCCACTGGGACTACATTCGCCACAACAGCTCCCAGGATTACGCCGGCAATGGCAAACCAGTTCACCTCCAGCGTATTTTCCTTATCCTGGTCATAATCCTCCTTATGGCAGAAATAACCCAGAATCAGGATGGCGCCCACAGGCGGCAGGGTGCAGTTAAGGATGTTCAGCCAGCCCGTAAAGTTATTGTAAAGCCAAATGGCGGCCACGGTTCCCAGTGCGCCGGAAATGAGCACCAGCGGGCTTTTCTTGATTTTCGTGATATTGGAAAGCCCCAGTCCCGCGGAATAAAGCGCATTGTCATTGGTGGTCCAGATGTTCAGGCCAAGGACAATGATGGCGAAAACGGTGAGATTCAGGGCAATCATTACCTCAAAAATATCGTTGCCTCCCACATAGACGCCGCTGAACGCACCGAAGCAGAACATCAGGCTGTTTCCCAGGAAAAAGGCAATCGCAGTGGTCCAGACAGCCGCTTTCGGCGTCTTTGCAAATCTGGCAAAATTCGGGGTTGCCGTACCGCCGCTGACAAAGGAACCGATAACCATTCCCGCACCGGTGATGACGCCAAGCCCCTGGCTTTCCGCAAATTTTTCAGCAAGGGAGGCATCTCCCTGGCGGACCGCCATTATCATGGCCGTAATTCCCAGCATGGCAATCAGGGGAACGGAAATATAGCTTACTATCGTCATGGCCCGGATGCCGAAGAAGGCCGATCCGGTCATGCAGATACCCGCAAGGGCCACCAGCAGCGGCACCACCCACGGCTTGTCCGGCGCAATCAGTTTGGCAACCGGAATGGCAAACATGGCCACGCCTACGCCGAACCAGCCTATCTGTGTGAAGCTGATGAGGGCGGAAGGCAGATAAGAGCCTTTTTTACCAAAAGAATGCTGGGCCAGCAAATCCATGGATAATCCGGTTTTACAGCCAACATAGGCCAGTAGTGCCGTATAAATACCAAGAATTGCGCCGCCCAGCAATAATGCTTCGACGAAACCTTTCAAATCAAGTCCGATTCCCAGCTCCTGTCCGGTCCACATACTGGCTGAGAAAAAAGTGAACCCCAACATGATCATGAACATTGTCACGATATTCCGGCGGGCATGTCTGGGAACGGGCATCAGCGAATAATCCGCATCCACTTTTACTTTCTGTTCTTTCGTGCTCAAAATCTTGTCTCCTCTCCTGTTGTTTTCCTCCAAAATACTCTTCCTAAGATACTACCATATCCGGAGGGCGTGCACAACGGTAAATTTTGATGAAAGAGGAGTTAATTTTCTGTGAAAAAAGAAGCCCCTTCCCGGGCGCGGCATCTTTGATGCAAAAAACGGGAAACAGCCGGAAAAAACCGCCCTGAGGACGGTTCTTTCCAATTATCGGCAAACTGCGATATGCTGTTTATTCATTCTTCTTTTTTCTTAAGAGGATTGGGGGAATTTACTGTAAGAATCCGCGCGATCCTTGCCGTCTTATTCGTCCAGTTATGTTTTTTGGAGGAATTAAAATGAATGCTGTCGCCAGGGTACATGATATATTTCCGGTCTTCCAGATACAGGGTAATTGTGCCTTCCAGGACAAAAAGGAATTCCTCCCCTTTATGAGAATACATCTCCAGAACTTCCTCCTCCCCTGCCGGCGGAAGAAGCGTATAAAGACGCGGAAGCAAAGCATAATCCGTATGGGGCTGCTTTAAAATATACTGATACATCTGAGCGCTCGCCTGGCTCGGGATCAGCTCCATACCATGCATAACCGGATCCTCCGGTTCTTCTGTCGGAACCTTATCCTCGGTCTCCACAAATAATTCCGACAGCGGTACGCCAAGAACATTCGCTATCGTCTCCAACGAATCAATGGCAATGGAGGATATCCCTCTCTCAAATTGAGACAAAAAACCCACAGACAATCCGCAGGCTTCACTCAGCTGCTTGATTGTCATTTCCTTTCCGATGCGTAATATCTTGACTTTTGCCCCAATTGCTGTACTCGTACTCATTCTTATTCTCCATTCATTTTATCCTTCTCCGCTGTCTTCCATAATATCCGCTATTGATTTTTATTTTATAGAAAATAAAAAATGCTGTCAACATTTACCACTCTTTTGTCTGCTGCCTTTGTAAGACCGTCTCACCGGATTCATCATCTGACTGCCAGCCTATCTGATAATCTCCTGATCGTCAATAATGGCCACGACGGCAGCATCCACCGGTATCTCCTGTCCTCCCGCCGCAGCCCTTGCGGAGCTGCCGTTTACATACAGTACCTTTTCTCCGATCCCGGCGCCTATAATATCGGAGGCGACGACCGGGAATTCAATTTCAGTATCATCTGCCGGATTAAAGGGCTGAACAATCAGCAGCTTCATCCCGGAAAGCCGTTCTTCCTTTCTGGTCGCCCAGATATTTCCGATGACTTTTCCCGTTTTCATAGATCACCTTCTTCTCTGTATATGACAATTCCTTTTTTATCTGCATATTCTTTTGCCAGATCTGTAATAATTGCCTTCTTTCCCACTGCTGCCCTGCGGATCCCGGAATTACCGATTTCTTTGACATCCTTTTCCAGAATCACATGTTTGTCCAGCTTTGCCTCCATTTCCTCTTCCGTCTTTCCGTCCGGTTTCCTTTTCCATTCAAGATATCCCTGCCGGATCAGCCTTTCTATGACGGTAATGCAGATATCTTCAATCCGCAGCTTCCGGTTTTCTATCTTCCTCACCCTCCTTCTTCCCAAATAAAAGAATCTGTCCCAGGGTAAAGCCGGAAGCTGCCGCCGCATTGGCTTCATCAAAGTCTATATGCATCCTCCAGCCGGACTGTTCTCCCACTCTTACAATTACATCCTCAAAAACAACAGGCCTTTCTGTTATCATCCTTACTCTGACCCGGTCACCGTCCCTCAGTCCCAGCTTTCCTGCAATATGCTTCGGTGCATGAATGTGCCTGTGTGCTGTGATCACTCCCCCGGCAAGCTGTATCTGTCCGGCAGCTCCTGCAATTACAATACTTCCGCTTTGTTCCAGACGGCCTGATTCCCGGATTGGTATTCCTTTCAGCCCCAGCGTCGCACAGTCGCTTTTTGACAGTTCCACCTGATCATAGGTACGCAGTGGGCCAAGGACCGCCACATGCTCCAGCATCCCTTTGGACCCGTAAAGGGTTACCCTCTCCTTTGCCAGGAATTGTCCCGGCTGAGATAAATATCTATCCGGATGCAGCTGTGCATCCTTTCCAAAGAGAAGTTCCATCCGCTGTTTCGTCAGATGCACATGTCTGGCAGATACCTCCACCTCTATCAGGCCCGCCGCAAGCATTTTCTGAACGATCGTTTCCACAAGCTGCTCCATATTTTCCTTCTCCCTCCCTCTGCCTGCCGCCCGATTGTTCCTGGTTTAAATCTTCCTCTGATACATTCCTGTCTGATATCTGCACATCATGATATGAAAGGCGCTGGACATCCGGTTCAGACCTTCCAAAATATCCGGGCGGCTGCATCCCTCCCTGGTACAGAATGCCTCCGCCGCAGCGCTTTCCGTTTCGCGAACCACTGTTCGCAGATGATTCAGCATGGCATAACCTTTACCAAATTTCCAGGAGGGCAGCTGCATCGGCGCAATCCCATAATTCTTCTGCGGATCATGGGATTGTTCCCTTAACTGCTGCGACGTAAGTCCGAGAATGGATTCGAACCGGAAGTCTTCTTCAAGCACTTCACATCGCATCATCTGCCTGAGAACACCCAGAATTTCCTCCAGATCCTCCAGCAGCTTTTCATCCACTCCCTCTTCCTGCAGCACTACCTGATACAGGACAATAAGGGCCTGCAGGCTGTCCAGGCTTCCCCGGAAACGGATAACCGGATGTGACTTTCCCACCAGAATATCGTCCCTTAAGGAAGTCATTTCTTCCGGTTTTTCCCTGGCCTTCCTGCTGCTTTTTTCTTCCTTTCGCTGATCCTTTGGGATAATCCGTATGCTTTTTTGCTGCAGGTATTCTCTTGCCGCGGGAGTCAGGAGCGTCCCTTCGGGAATACAGTAAAATGCAGGACAGTCCCTTCCCAGCTCCTTACGCAGCTTTTCTTCGGTTATCACCTTCATCCTGCCGTCTCCTTAGCATTAAGCTTTTCCGTTTCCTGCCACCTGATTTGGAAGAATGAATTCCACTTCTTCATGAGGGCGGGGAATGACATGAACGCTTACCAGCTCGCCCACTCGTTCCGCAGCTGCCGCTCCCGCATCCACCGCTGATTTCACCGCGCCCACATCTCCGCGTACCATGACGGTAACCAGGCCGCTGCCGATCCGTTCTTTTCCTATTAATGTTACATTCGCAGCTTTTACCATCGCATCCGCCGCTTCAATCGCTGCCACCAGCCCCTTTGTTTCCACCATTCCCAGTGCCTGTAAAGATGCCATACTTTCCTCTCTTTCTGCCGCCTTGCTTGCGGCCTGCCATAAATGGACTCTTCTTATATTATTGTTTTATGTATTACATACTTCTGAGACGTTTGATAATTTGTTCCACTATCTCTTCAATCTCCATCTGCTGCATACAGCCGTCTTCTGGAGCATTTCCCTGTACTTTAATTTTCTCCTCAGACGCTCCCGGCATCTCTGCCCTGATATCCGACAGTTCCCGCAGTCCCTCTGCCACATACCGTACATTCATAAGATGAAACGGGCCCACATTTTCCGAGGTGGCGGACCCTCCTACCGCACCGCAGCCCAAGGTCAGAGCCGGCATCAGTCCGGTAGTACCTCCGATGCCTCCCAGAGCTCCCGGCGTATTTACCACAACCCGGGAAACCGGCACCCTTTTTGCAAAGTAATCCACCATATCCCGATCCTTGGTATGAATGCTGAAGGTATGGCCTGCGCCTTCATAATGCAGGATCTGGCAGCAGATATCACATACCTGCCTGTAATCCTTTCCCACATAAAAAGCCAGGATAGGAGCCAGTTTTTCATTGGAATAAGGGTGTTCACGGCCCACACCGTCCTCTTGCGCCACCAGGACCCTGGTCCCTCCGGGAATCGTAATGCCGGAAAGCCTGGCAATCTCCTCCGCGCTGCGTCCCACTATCATGGGATTCATTGTGCCGTTGGCGCGCAGGATAAAGCCTCCCAGCTTTCTGCGCTGTTCCGGCGTCAGGAAATAAGCCCCCTGGCGCTCCATTTCCTTTTGTATTTCCTCCTTCTGGTCCTCCTCACAGATAACAGACTGCTCCGATGCACAGATTGTCCCATTATCGAAGGTCTTGGAATCCATAATCCGCTTTACGGCAAGAGGGATATCCGCAGTGCGTTCAATATATGCAGGCCCATTTCCCGGTCCCACGCCGATAGCCGGCGTTCCGGAGGAATAGGCCGCCCGGACCATAGCTGTACCGCCTGTGGCCAGGATGAGGGAAATATCCGGATGCTTCAGCAGATTGTCCGTAGCCTGGACGGTGGGAATGGTAATGCAGCTTACCAGATCCTCGTTTCCGCCGGCCTCCGCAATGGCCTGCCGGATTACCTTCACGGTTTCCAGAATACAGTTCCTCGCGTTGGGATGAGGGGAAAACACAATGGCATTCCCCGATTTTACCGCTATTTCCGATTTGTAAAGTGCTGTTGACGTGGGATTGGTAGAAGGTATCAGCCCTGCAATCACTCCCACCGGCACCGCAATTTTCCTCAGTTTTTTTTCCGGATTATATTCCAGTTCCCCAATTGTCTTCATATCCCGGATATGTTCATACACGCCTCTGCTGGCGAATACATTCTTTACCGCCTTATCGTCACAGATTCCAAAGCAGGTCTCTTCACACGCCATTTTCGCAAGCCTGCGGGCATTTCTTACCCCTGCCTCCGCGATGGAGCTGACAATTTCATCCACCTCCCGCTGATTTTTCAAAGCCAGCTCCTTCTGTGCGTTCTTGGCCTTCTCCACCAGCG
The DNA here is from genome assembly GCF_000466465.2 of Clostridium sp. KLE 1755. Classification (NCBI taxonomy): domain Bacteria; kingdom Bacillati; phylum Bacillota; class Clostridia; order Eubacteriales; family Clostridiaceae; genus Clostridium; species Clostridium sp. KLE 1755. Next base: position 109,769 of record NZ_KE992738.1, on the reverse strand, counting down.
TTCTTACCTCCTGCACAGACAGAAGGTCCTTATCATATAGCTGCACCCCGTCACTTCCTTTCTAAATATCCCTTGGCCCCGACGCCGTCAGTTCCACGGCCCTGGCAAAGGCATCGCATGCCGCCCGGCAGGATTCCTGGCTGCCGGTAAGCAGGCCGCCGGCAAAATTAGTCTCCGTCGGCGGTCCGTAAAAGACACAAAGCTTCACCTGCGCCGCCTTCATGGCTGCGTCCAGTCCGTAAACCGCCTCTAAAGGAGGCGCTATCAGATATGCCAGACTCTCCCCCTCCCGGATTCCCGCCTGTTTGGCCAGAAAGCTCCCGGTCCTGGATATGCACTGCGCATAATAGATGACGGAATCTTCCTCATTCGCCGAATGGAAAAATGCACTGTTTTGGATATATTCCTCACACGCCTCCAGACCGCTGCGCACCTGTTCAGGATCCGGTCCTGCCAGTATGCCTATGAACTCCCCTGCAAATCGGGTGGTCGCATTCTTGCTCCCGGCATAAAGGCTCCTGGCATACACCACTTTTACATCGGCTTTTTTCGTCGCCTCGTCCAGAGCGGTATAAGCAACGTCATCACTGCTACAGGTAAGCAGCCCCAATGAATGCCTGCCGCTTCCCAGCTCCAGGCTTCCCGCCAGCTCCGGATGGACATCAGGTATTATCTTTGCTGCCAGGATTTCCGCTTTTATGAGATCTCCAATCATTTTTCTTCCCCGCTACAGTGCCAGCTGTGTACCGCTTTTTTCAGTTTCCAATATCTTTTTTATAACATCTGCGATATGCGCGCCCGCTTCCGCCGGAACCGTCCCCCTTCCATGGATGTTGGAAACCACAGTTCTTCTGGATTCCGGGATTCCCACATAGCCCTGAAATACAAGATACGCGGACATGGATTCCGCGGTCAGAAGCCCCGGCCGTTCACCAATCAGCACACAGGTAACCCTGGCTCCTGTCAGCTCTGAAATCTGATCCATGACTCCCACTCTGCCATACTTGACAAAAAAGGGGGTTCCCATTTCAATTCCATAGCCCTCAAGTCCCTGTGCCATGCTTGGGAGCACTTCCTTCACATTCGCATTTACCGCAGCGCTGCTGAGCCCATCGGCTACAAAAAGCTGTACCTGCGGCTTCTGCCTGCACCGTTCCTTTATCAGCCGCAGCCCCTCTTCATTCAGCTTCCGGCCCAGATCCGGTCTTGTCAGAAATATATCCTTGCTTTCACATTGAGTCTGCACCTGGAATAATCCCAGTTCCTCAAGAACCTTCGGATCCACATCGGAAAAAACCGCATCCTGCGCCGCTGAATGGGCCGCCTGAAACTGCAGCATGGGCAGGGTTTTGCACCTTGCTCCCGCTTTTCCTATCCCCAGGCGGCAGGGCGCATTCCTCTTCAAATCAGCAAAGGCCTCTCGGTTCACCGGATTTTCCACCAGATATTGTTCTCTCACATCATACGCCGTCATATCAGGACAATCCGTTTCCCCACAGTCATCTTCCTTCCTATTCTCACCGCCGTCTTCTTTGGCCGGCAGATCCGTATATGGTAACTGCGTTGGATCCCGTTCCTTTTCCCGTTCTTCCAAAAGGAGCCCGGCCGTTCCTTCCTGACGGACACTCCTGCCCTCCAGCACGCTTTCAATTAATTCCTTCAGCAATGCTTCACTTATATTTTCCATATCCGCTCCCTTCCGTACCGCCCGTCTTGTTGTCTCATACAAGAAAAACGGAACCGTCCCCAGCCAGATCCGTCAGCTTTCCATCTTCGGAGAAGCCCATTTTTTCCAGCCATCTGTCGAACTCCCTGACCGGACGCAGATTGAAAATTTCCCGCAAAGCCGCCATATCATGGTAGGCAGCGCTCTGATACATCAGCATACAGTCATCTCCCTGAGGTACTCCTATGATATAATTGCATTTTGCCGCAGCCAGCAGTACGGACAGATTCTCTATGTCATTTTGATCTGCCTTCATATGATTGGTATAGCAGGCGTCGCATCCCATGGGGATTCCCGAAAGCTTTCCCATAAAATGATCCTCCAGCCCGGCGCGGATTACCTGTTTGGAATCATAAAGATATTCCGGGCCGATAAAACCAACCACGGTATTCAAAAGAAAGGGACGGTAATGCCGTGCAAAACCATAGCATCTGGCTTCCATGGTCACCTGATCCCAGCCATTGTGGGAATCCGATGACAGCTCCGAGCCCTGCCCGGTTTCCAGATAAAGGACATTCGGCCCGGTTCCGGTTCCGCGTTCAAGCATCAAATCATTGGCATCCTGCAGCATTTTTGCCGTCAGCCCAAAGGCTTCATTTCCTTTCTGGGATCCTGCGATTGACTGAAAAATCAAATCTGCCGGGGCTTTCCTTTTTTCTACGGCTTCCATCTGCGTTGTTATATGCGCCAGCACACACGTCTGTGTGGGCACCTCCCAGCGGTTTTTAAACTCATCAAAGCTTTTCAGGATCCGTTCCACGCTTCCTCCGGTCCCATCCACAGGATTCAGGCCGATTACCGCATCACCGCAGCCATAGCTGAGCCCTTCCATTACGGATGCCATGATGCCGGCCGGATTGTCCGTGGTGTGGTTTGGCTGCAGCCGCGAGGAAAAAGTGCCGGGCAGGCCGATCGTGGTATTGCAGTGGGAGGTCACCTGGATTTTGGATGCTGCGTAAATCAAATCCAGATTTCCCATCAGCTTACAGACCGCGGCTATCATTTCGCTGGTCAGGCCCCTGGATATCTTCCGTATCATTTCATTTGTTGTATGGATATCCAGCAGCCATTCCCTCAATTCACCCACCGTCCAGGAACGGATGCTGTTATAAATGGTTTCGTTTATATCATCCTGAATAATTCTGGTAACCTCATCCTCTTCATAGGGAACGGCAGGATTTTCACGCAGGTCGGATAATGTCAGCCCGGCAAGCACAGCCTTTGCCGCCACCCGCTCCTCGTTGCAGGAAGCGGCAATGCCAGCCAGCGCATCGCCTGACTTTTCTTCATTTGCCTTTGCCATGACTTCCCGCAGGCTTTGGAATTCATATACCTTTCCGAATAATTTCGTCTTTAAAACCATGTCTCACCTCGATTCCCGCGCATTCAGAATGAGCGTTTTCACAACTACGGGAACTACCGCGCCGCCTGCCAGCGGCTCCCCGATATCCACATAATCCCCGCTTTCCGCATGGATGCTGTCCACACACAGCACCCCGCAGTTATTATGGATGCGGGCCTTTAACGCATTCCCCAGGGCCTTTCCGATATCCTCCTCCACAATGGCAATCACCGGACCTCCTCTGCGGATGATATCCTTTGCTCCCTGTACAAGCCCTTCGGCCAACAGCTGTATCTGCGAAAAGCTGCGGCTGTTTTTCCCGGACAGGGCAATTGCCAGAGTTCCTGTGTCCAAACCGTAAAGCTTCACCCCTGAACGGATTGCAGACGCAAGCGTTTCAGGATTCCCCTCCTCCGCTTCACGAAGACGGAGCACCGGTATATTTTTCAAAGGCAGCAGATCGCTCTGGCAGCAGATGGTGCTGCCGCTGATGGCGGTCGTATGCATTCCCGCGCCCACAACAGTGGCGCGGATCGTTTCCGAAGGCCGGTAAACGGACAGAGAACCGAGGGCTGGCTGTTCCCGGATCGCTTCCGCAAGCAGAATTCCCATATCACCATAACGGAAGGGGTCTTTTTCTTCCCCGTAGATGCAGGCGCCTACGCCTCCGGAGTATGTGACGGCTTCCACCACCGGCTTCCGGGGCAGCAATTTTCCGTTATTGGTATACAGCTTTTCATGCAGCGGAGACTGTTCTTCCTTATACAGCGCCTGCGCAAGCTGGGAGGCAAGGATGGCACACAGCCTTTTGAGTTCCTGTATATCCGCCCGTTCCCCCTCTCTTATATTTATCCGGTAATGCTCCAGAAGCTTCAGCAGTCTGGGCGAAATGCTCTCAATCCGGCTGTCCTTTATCCGAATCAGGCGTCCCCCGATGTCCAGGCATGCGCAGCCTGCGAATTCCCCTTTTTCAAATACTGCAATATTGCTGGTTCCGCCGCCGATATCCAGATTTGCGGTAACCTTTCCCGTCCTCCGGGAAAGCATATCCGCGCCGGCTCCCTTCCCGGACAAAACCGATTCCAGGTCCGGCCCCGCCGTGGATACGACAAACTCTCCTGCCATATCACTGACCGCGCGCAGAACCTCCTCTGCATTTTCCATCCGGGCGGTTTCCCCGGTAATGATCACCGCCCCGGTTTTCACATCCTCCGGCCGGATTTGGGCCTGCACATATTCCTTTTTCAGGATTTCCTTCAGCCGCCCGGCATCAATTCTGTCTTCTGTCCGCAGAGGCGTAAAATAAATGGGGCTTCTGTAAGCAATCTCTTTCTCCACGATTTCAATCCGGGGTATCCTGCTGCCGGCGGACCGGTTCTCCATGGTCAACCGGCTGAATACCAGCTGCGTCGTCGAAGTTCCGATATCAATACCTACGCTGCATATGGTTTCTTTCAAAGCATTCCCCCCTGCCCGCCGAAGTCCTCTAGCCAGGAACGCAGCTCTTCAAAACCGGTTCCCAGAAAACTGCTTGTCACAAAAATATGCTCCGCGCCGGCCTGGCGTAAAAAGCCTGCCGCATTCTCCAGCATCTTTCTGTCCGCCTTATCGCTTTTGGTAATAATGCCGATACAGGGCTTTGCAAAGTTACTGGCATAACCGGGAGGGAACATGGTTCCGCCCTCCCCGGCGTCCTGGACAAAAATTATCAAATCAGCGTCAACGGCCGTTACGTTCAGCGCTCCTCTCATTCGGACACGTTCCAGATATTCCCCCGGCGTATCTATCATGCTGTCGTTGATAAGCTGCACAGTCTGTGTTTTATGATATTTGAGTTCCTCATGATACAGGAACTGACACAGCGTGGTCTTTCCCGCCATGGAACGGCCGATTAGGATAGCCCTTTTTTTCTGTTTCATATGTATTCCCTGTTCTCTGTCCTGAATACGCAAAACAATATCAGGATCTTGTTATGTTGGCAGCCGTAAACCCCATCGTTTCACAAAGTACCTGGATCACATCATGCAGCGCCGCTTCCACGCCGGCCACATCGCCTGTAATAATCAACGATCCGTTGAAACGATCCACGAATCCGATTTTCACATCCGCCGCTTTGCTTGCCACATCCGCCGCTATAATCGCCCCTTCACTGGGCGTAATTGTAAAAATCCCAATGGCGCCCTCTGCGTCTATCAGCCCCATTTTAGGATACAAATCCTGTACCGGATGGGGAATTACATGGGCTAAAGTCACCTGTTTCCCGGGGACAAATTCCTGGATAATTCTTGTTTTTCCTTGAAATGCCGCGCCTGCCCCTTCTGTTTCATAATCATTCATACCGATCCCCTTCCTTTCGACTGCCCCGCCCGTCATAGGCTTTCCGGAAAAGTTCAATTACCTCTTCCTGCGTACAGCGTTCGGGATTTGTCCCGGTGCTGGGATCCTGAAGCGCTGCCGCCGCCATTTCCTTCAACGCCGCCTCAAAGCATTTTCTTTCTATACCGGCCCCCTGAATGCTTTCCGGAAGCCCCAACCTTCTGACCAGCTGCTTAATGTAACGGATCAGACGCCAGACGCTCTCTTCTTTACTGAAACCATCCATTCCGTAGAGCGCCGCTATCCTGGCGTATTTTTCCGTTGTTTGATTTATCCGTTTTTCCCGTGCCTTCGAGCCAAAAGCATTAAAGGCCAGGACCCATGGAAGCAGCATCGCATTTGCCGTTCCATGGGGAATATGAAAATGCTGGCCCAGGGTATGCGCCATGCCATGGTTCAGCCCCAGCCCGGCATTGCTGAATGCCATCCCGGCCAGGCAGGACGCATTGTGCATCCGTTCCCTGGCATACAGATCCAGGGGGCTGCGATAAACCTCCGGAAGGTATTCTTTTACCAGAAGAAGGGCTTTCTCTGCCGCCGCGTCTGTGAAATCATTGGCGCCTGCTGCCACATAGGCTTCCAACGCATGAGTCATGACATCCATTCCCGTTGCCGCCGTTACTCCGGGCGGCGCAGAGCATACCAGCCCGGCATCCAGCACCGCCGCGTCCGGAAGAAGCTCCTGCGTTACAAGCGGATACTTCACCGCCTTTTCCCTGTTGCTGATAATCGCAAAGCAGCTTACCTCGGAACCGGTACCACTGGTGGTGGGAACCGCAATGAAACGGCATCTTCCACCTCCCTGTCCCGCGGCAAAATACCGGATCCCTTTGGCTGCGTCGAGAGCGGAACCGCCTCCGAAAGCCACAATGCAGTCCGGCCGGAATTCAAGAAGGCGGCAGACACCCCGGCTGATCGTTTCCGTATCCGGATCAGGTTTTACCTCTGAAAAAACCTGCCAGGCTTTTCCTTCCTTTTCCAGTATTTCCGTGATATATGCACTTTTTTTGCTTTGTTCCAGAAAGCTGTCCGTCACCAGGAAAATTCTCTGCGAATCTCCCATGGCCTCCTTCAGCCCTTCTTTCCCGGAAAAAATGCGGGTTCCCAGATAAAATGCCTGCATTATACACCTCCTCGTCTTACAGTTATCCCGCCACTCCGGCCATACTGCCGCTCAGGCAGTGCCGTGCATTTGCCACACGGCACCGGAACCTCCCAAACAACGGTTACAAAACCTTCGCCCCGCCGAATGCGGCTTTCCCGAACGAACGCCGTTACCGGACAGAATCATAGCTGTCCTTTAGCATCTGAATGATATCCGCTTTGGTAATCTCATATTTTTCAAAAGCAATTCCTGTATTGTCTACGGTTACGTCCGCAATGGTCTGGAAATCCGCTTCCGTAATTCCCTCCTCCGCCATGGAATACAATTCCCTGACGCCGGTTACGTCCATCAACTGCTTTAATGCGGTCACGAATCCCTGTCCGGGATCCTTACCGTCCCTGAGTACACCACAGACCTCTCCCAGTTCATCCAACAGGGCCGGACGCAGCTGTTTTACCTTTTTATAATAGCTCTCCGCAATCATCAGAAGGCTTTCCCCATGCACTACGGCAGGGAACTGTCCCCCTATGGTCTGGGCAATGATATGGTGTGAGGTGGTGCTGCACAGCGCCTGGGTATAGCCTGCCAGGATATCTGCCGCATAACACATGCAGGTGCGCGCTTCCAGATTGTTTCCGTCCTTCGCCACCAGAGGCAGATTATGAGCCACCATCTTAATCCCGTCCACCGCGTACAAATCCACCAGATGATTCTGATGTTCGTTGGTAATATAACATTCCGCCAGATGGAAAAGCGCGTCAAAGCCCTGATATAAGGTCAGCTTATGAGGAAGAGAGCACATCAGCTCAGGATCGATGATCGACAGTGCAGGGAATATCTGATCCAGGGCAAAATCCAGCTTTTCCTTCGTTTCCTCATTGGTGATAACGCAATAAGGATCCGTCTCTGTACCGGTCCCGCAGGTTGTGGAAATCGTCACTATGGGCGCCGCACAGGATACCGGCTGGTTTTTTCCGGTCCCGGTCTGGGCATAATCCCATAAAACCCCGGGATTTTTCATCATAATGGCAGTTGCCTTTGCAGTATCCACACTACTTCCGCCTCCCAGGCCGATGACAAAATCACAATTCTCTTTCCCGGCCAGCGCGGCCGCAGCCATAACGCCCGACTGCGTCGGATTCGGCTGGACTCTGTCAAAAATCACATATTCCGTTCCGTTTTCTTTCAGCAGATCTATCACACGTTTCTGTATTCCCAGCTTTTCCATCAGGCCGTCCTGTGTAACACAGATCAACGCTTTCTTGCCCGGAAGGCTTACGCTGCCAAGCTCTTTGAGGCGTCCCGCTCCGAAAATCACCCTGGCAGGGGTATAGGCATCAATTGTAAACATGGCTTTTTCCTCCTATTCAATCTCGTCCGCATGCATTGCTTCCACAACATATGCTTTCTGTTCCTCTGAAAGTTCCACACGGGGCCTTCTGCAGTATCCGCAGTCCAGCCCTTTTCTGGACAGCAGATATTTCAAAGTCTGGGGGACCCTGGGGAAGGTTTCCAGCACATCCAGCGCAGGCAGAATCTTCCGGTAAATTTTCCTGCCCTTTTCCAGATCTTTTTCTTCATATACTGCCTGGAATAACGCCACACAGTCCTTGGGCGCCACATTGGCCAGCATGGATATCCAGCCGCAGGCTCCTGCGGCAAAGCTTTCAAATGCAATATTATCCGCACCGCAGAATACGGAAACAGCCTCCGGCGCATCGTCCACCACCTGAGTAACCTTATGGATATCCCCGCTGGACTCCTTTACCACCGCCGTATACGGAAGCGCAAACAGCTCCCGGAAGGTTTCCCGTTCAATGGAGATGCCGCAGCTGCCCGGATTGTTGTAAATCATAATCGGGAATTCCGTCTTTTCCATAATATAGCGATAATTCTCTACCAGTTCCTCCTGTGTGGGATGGCAGTACGGCGGCGCCAGCACCATCGCTGCATGGCCGCCGCTCTCCTTTACCTGGAGAATCAGCTCAATCACATCATCCGCCCGTTCTCTGGTCACTCCCACGATTACGCTTGTCCTGCCGCAGATATAAGGAACGATTTCCCTTACATATGCCTTATGTTCCTCCAAGGTTACGCTCTGGTATTCCCCGGTAGCCCCCAGGATGCAGATTCCGTGAACGCCGCTTTCTATCAGATAATCCAGATGCTTTTTAGCAGCCTCAAAATCAAAGCTTCCGTCTTTATGAAAAGGGGTTACCGCTACAGCATAAACGCCTTTAAACTCTTTGTTCATTATCTTAGTCCTTTCTGTCATTAACTCATATTTTCATTCTGGTGAAACCGGCCGAAGGCCAGCGGTGAAATATCTATCGGCTGCTCTCTTCCTGCAATCAGATTGGACATCAGCCTGCCAGTTATGGCGGATAAGCCGATTCCGTCCCCCTCGTGTCCCGCGGCAATAAAGAATCCGGGAACCGGCGTATCGGATATGATGGGAAGATGATCCGGCGTAAAGGGCCGCAGGCCGCTATACGCCCTGATTACCTTAATATCCCTGATTATGGGGAAGAAACGGATGGCCCGTTCCGCCAGCGCCTGCATCACTTCAATATCCGTCCGGATATCCTCTCCTGCAAACCGCCTGGAGGAGCCTATCAGGAAGTTATCCGCCGCCGTAGGTTCAAATACAAAGGCCACGCCGTTTCGTTCCACTCTCTCCGAAACAGGTCTTTTATAATTTCCCGTACCGAATTTAGCCAGCATGTACCCAAACTCATGCACCTTTCTGCGCGCCACGCGGAAGGTCTGCTCCGATACCAGGATCTGCCCCTGTCTTGCGGATACGGGAATGGAAAGCCCCAGCATCGCACCTATGACAGGTGACCATACACCGGCGCAGTTCACCACATTCTTGGCATGTATTTCCCCTTGCTCTGTCTGAATGATAAAAAAGTCCTCTTTTTTTGTAATAGCGGTAACCGGATTATGCAGGCTCAGCTTCGCGCCGTATTTCCTGGCGGTCAGGGCATAGCCGTAGCTTAAGCCGATAGGATAGAGTGAACCGTCGCAGGCCGTTTCAATCCCTCCCGCAAGATCCTTTGCCAGGTAGGGTTCGTCCGCCTGAATATCCTTCTGGTCCATCATGCGCATGGGAATCCCCTGTGCCGCCATCTGGGAACAGTAATCCCTTGCGATTTCCAGTTCTTCTTGTGTTTCGCATAAATACAGACTGCCTTTTCTTCGCCATTCAATGGGATAATCCAGTTCCTTCTCAAGCTGCGGATACATATCCTGGCTCATTTTTGCCAGCGTACTGTCAAAGCCCGGCATTTTATCACATACAAGAATGTTGCCATCCGACTTACTGCTGGTACCTTCCGCAATATCGCCCTTATCGATCAATATCACATCCGCCCCGTCCAAAGCGGAATAATAACTCACAGCAGCGCCGATTACTCCCGCGCCGATTACCGCCGTATCATACACCCTGCTCATCCGTCCGCCCTCCTTCCTCTCCGGCCAGTTCTCCAAAGGTGATCGGCCTCACCGGAGGCCTGCTTGTTGCGGGTTCCACCTCATCCGCCTTTTTCCCCAGCTCTTCCTGAATAATTCTGGTTACCAGCTTTCCGCAGGTCCTTCCCTGGCAAAGTCCCATGCCGGCTCTGACCCTTCTTTTTATCTCCGTAACGGAGGTGCCTTCATACTCACGGACCGCCTTACGGATTTCTCCTGCTGTTATTTCCTCACAGCGGCATACCAGCATTTCATCATCAATAATTTCGTCTCCTTCCGCTTTCCGGAAGGTGCGATCCGTATCCTCCAGGTTCAGCCGCCCCATCGTCCTTACCGTATCCGTATATTCCTTGGGTATCGCAATCGTCACCACCGGCGTATGATCATTTTGCGGCGGATTCATCACACGGATTACCTTTCCCCGGCAGACAAATTCCCCTGCCCGGTTCAGCGCATCCACCTCATCTCCCTTTTGGGGCAGCGGCAGATACTCAAAAGGAAAGCTTACGGTTCCCAATGTTTCACTATAAGTTTTATCCACAATAAAAATAGCGAGCCCGGAACAGGCTGATACGCATAAGCCGCAGCCAATACATTTCTCCCTGTCAAGAACCGGCGTATTTGTAATGGGACTGCTCACCGTTATCGCATGTGCAGGGCAGGCCGCTTCACACGGATTGCAGGGAATTTTCTGCACACATTCGATAACCGCCACAGGTCCCCTGGCGAACCGTTCCTCATCCGGCCAGCCTGTGGCATTTTTAATTTCTTCTATGGACGGATAGCCGTCTGTTAAGATTGACATAATTCTTTTGCTCCCTTCTCAAGAATTCTTTCCTTCGCCTGAAGCCTTCTTTCCCCAAAAGGCCCCTGACGAAGCGCAGTCAGCCGTTCCCTGACAATCTCCTTGGCTGTCTCCCCGTCTTCTTTAGTGAGATACCCAAGGGACTGTGCCATGGCAATGCCTGCCAGTCTGCCTTCATCCATCGCCGTATTGGCTTCCTCCACCCCGGCCGTATCTCCGGCAACATAAATCCCCGGTACGGAGCTTTCCATATTTTCATTATGAAGAGGCATAAACCCACCCAGCTCCGGTATAAAATCATGATACACGCCCGCCATATATGCCAGCTCGGTCAGGGGCCGCAGTCCTACTGCCACACATACCGCATCCACATCGATAATTTCTTCCGTGCCGGCCACAATCCGGCCGCTTTGCATCTGTGCGATCACGGCCTGTTCCACATGCTCCCTGCCCCGGGCTTCCTTAATGGTATGATTCAGGTAAAACGGCACTCCTGCTCTTCTTATCTTAGCCGCATGCACGCCATAAGCGCCGATGTGATCCATCCCTTCTACAATCCCCACCACATTTGCCCCTGCCTGCATCAGCTGATAAGCCACGATAACGCCTACATTTCCGGAGCCTACCATCAGAATCCTCTTTCCCGGAAGCACACGGTTTACATTGACCATGGTCTGCGCCGCTCCGGCGCCCATCACTCCCGGCAAAGTCCAGCCTTTAAAGCGCAGCGCATTTTCAGCCGCCCCTGTGCTGATCAGAATCCTTTCCGCCTGTACCACAACGGTAGTCCCTTCATGCAGGACTGCAATCCTTTTCTCTGAAAAAATGCCGACAACCGCACTGTCCAGCCAAATTTCCACGCCTGTTTCCTCTGTCTGCCTAAGAAGCTGCCTTCCGATATCCACGCCGCGGACACCCGCATTGTGCGCCTTGGAACCAAAAAACTTATGTATCTGCTTAAACAGCTGTCCTCCGGGTCGTTTATTTTCATCTATCAGCAGGACCTTGGCACCGTATTTTGCCGCCTCAATTGCCGCTGCCAGCCCGGCCGGACCGCCTCCTATAATGACGACTTCCTTATTTTTAGTCATTTCAGGCCGCCCCCCTTTCCGATTCCCTCCTGTGTTTCAATCACCATGCCTTCTTCCACCGGCGTAATGCATGTACGCACGTTGGGTTTGCCGTTTACGGTCATTACACAGTCCGTACACTGCCCGATTCCACAGTAAATACCTCTCGGTTCATACAGTTTGGCCGTATGTCTGTGCACCATAATACCGTTTGCCATAAGCACGGCCGCTATCACTTCTCCCTTTCTGGCCGTATATTTTTTCCCGTCTACCGTAATCTGCACCGTATCCCCGTCCTCAAGCGGCCCCAGAATCGGATGGTCCAAAACTCTGCGTTCCATTGATGTATCCTCCATTTTCCAAAATATAATATCCGTTATCTTAGCTGAAATCCTCTTACAAACGGATCATCGTCATCCAGCATAAAGGTGTGAATTCCCGTTACCCACGCTCTTCCCGTCACCTCCGGAACCACCGCCGGATAATCGCCCACCCGGGCATCCTCCAGATACCGGCAGGTAAAACGGCTTCCAATAATGCTCTCGTGGACAAAGGCTTCCCCCTTCTTTATTTCCCCCTTCAGCGCAAGCACGGAAAGCTTTGCCGATGTTCCGGTTCCACACGGGGAACGGTCAATCGCTCCGGGCGGAATCACCACTGCATTTCTGACCGGTTCCCCGGGAGCTTCTGCCGGTTCATAAAATTCAATATGGGTCACCTTATTTTCAAAAGGGATGAGGGGATGACAGATTTCCACCTGACTGTTCACCTCATCCTTAATCAGATTCCCTGCCTCAATCAGCGCCGAAGCAGTCTTTGGCGAAATGGTCAGTCCCACGCAGGAGGCGGGCAGGATGGCATAAATATTTCCGCCGTAGGCAATATCCATAACCAGCTCCCCGTAACGGCTGCTCTTTACCTTCGCATCCTTTTTCAATACAAAGGCCGGTGCATTTATGAAGGTGACATTCTGCGCCTTACAGTCCTTCACCTGGATTTTCAGCCTGACCAATCCGGCCGGCGTATCAAGATTTACATAGGTATAAGGTTCTGTTACCTTAACCATTCCGGATTCCACCAGTGCTGTCCCCACGCCGATTGTGTCATGTCCGCACATGGGCATCCAGTCTCCCACCTCAAAATACAGTACTCCCACATCCGCATCCTCCCGGCAGGGTGTGGTAATAATGGTTCCGCTCATCACGTCGTTACCTCTTGGCTCATAGGTAAGCAGTTCTCTTATCCAGTCGCAATGCTCCCTCATATACATCATTTTTTCTTCCATGGTGCTGCCGGGTATGACCGGTATTCCTCCCACCACGTTACGGGTCGGTTCTCCTCCCGTATGCGTATCTATCGTATGAAATGTTCTCCTGATTTTCATATAAGCTCCTGTCTGCGTAATATACGCCTTTTCCCTTATCCCGTTCATTCTATGATTTGATGGCCCAGCCAGTCCTTCCTGAAGAAATACCAAAGGAAAATCACAAAGCTGCAGGCCCAGGTTATGGGATATGCCCAAAATACGATTCTGATATCCCCGAAAAAACGGACCGCCGTTAAAATCCACGCCACTCTCAGCCCACACCAGAAGGTTATCATTATCACCATGGAATCCCGGGAAAGACCTGCGCCCCTGAGCACACCGCCCATCCCATGGGAAAAAGCCAGCATAAAATATCCCATGGATACGCTTCTTGCCATCAGGGTTCCATATGACACCACCTCCGGCTCGGAATTAAACAGCCTTATCAGATATGGCGCACAAAAATAAATCATAATTCCTGTCAGCTGGACAATGCCCATGGACAGCAAAAGTCCTGTCCCCGCTCCTTTTTTAGCCCGTTCCAGCTTTCTGGCCCCAATGTTCTGGCTCACAAAGGTGGATAGTGCCATGGTAAAACTCCCCGATGGCATCAGGGCAAAGCCTTCTATTTTTCCATAGGCGCCGCAGCCTGCCATGGCAACGTCTCCAAAGGAATTTATGTTGGACTGTACAATAACATTGGAAAAAGAAATAATGGAATTCTGCAGGCCGCTTGGTATTCCCAGCCTGATAATCAGCCGCAGCTCTTCCCTGTAAAAACGAATCCGTTTCAGTTCCAGCCGGTAAATGCTCCTTTTTCCGGTCAGCGTCATGTAAGTAAGCGCCGCACTTATTGTCTGTGAAAGCACGGTGGCATATCCCGCGCCTGCAATCCCCCACCTGAAAACAGCTACAAAGAGCAAATCCAGTAGAATGTTCACAATTGATGCAATTATCAGATATAAAAGCGGCTTTTTAGAATCACCAAACGCATGAAAGATGGAACTGCCTATGTTGTAAAGCATGGACGGCAGGCTACCTAAAAAATAAATGCGAAGGAAAATTACAGATCCTTCCATAACCGTCTCCGGCGTCTTCATCCAGCGCAGAATTACCGGGGAAACCACAATCCCAATAACTGTCAGCAGAACTCCCGCAGCGATTCCAAAGGCAATGGCCGTATATATGGCATTCTCCATTTTTTTCAGGTTCCCGGCTCCATAATACTGGGAAATAATAACGGAGGCCCCCACGCCAATTCCCATGAAAAGACTGACTATCATACCTATCATGGAAGAGGAGCTGCCCACCGTCGCCAGCGCTTCTTTTCCCACAAAATTGCCGACCACTACCGAATCCACGGTGTTATAAAGCTGCTGAAAAACATTCCCCAAAAGCAGTGGAAGCGTAAATGCCAGGATTTGCCTTGCAATGGGTCCTTCTGTCATCAGAATACCCTTTGCCGCCGGTTTTTTTGCCTCTTCCATCTTTCCCCACGCCCTTTCCGGCCTTACAGTTCAATAAGATCATGCTTCGTACTGATCATATTTTCATAGCCGTCCGGTTCCTTTTTCTTCCTACACTGTATTAGCTTCTCAACCATGCCTGCCGCCTTCCTTAGTCCACACTGCCATTGATGCTATCCAGGAAATCAAAAACCTTCTTCACATTAGCTTCCTCAAACATCCTGTCATCCGCATGCTCATAGCCCTGCAGGATTTCCAGCGTAACCTTATCAGCGCCGATTACCTTCACCAGCTTTTCATAAAAATCAACTGACTGCAGATAAGGAACATAGCTGTCTTTATCTCCATGCTGAAGAAACACCGGCGGAGCTAACATTGAAATATGATTTTCAGGATTCATTTCATGCAGAACCTCCCTGCAGCTTTCCAGGTCATCGCAGCCCAGATAGTTCCGGTAGGTCCAGTAATCCCCTTCACGCAGCGGCATCTGCAGTTTCCTGCGCTGTCCGGCATCCGTTTCAAAGTTATAACAGCCATACCACAGAATACATGCATTGACTCCCGAATCCTGTTCCATATTTCCAAAGTCCGCAGAATCAAACTTCCCTTTCGCAGCCATTGCCGCCAGCCCGGCCAGCTGCGCACCCGCGGAACCGCCCCACAGAGCAACCCGTTCTCCGTCAATATGATATTCGTCCGCATGTGCTCTTAAAAAACGGATCAATCCTTTGATTTCTTCCACTGCCGCCGGATACCTTGCCTCCGGAGACAGCGTATATCCGGCAGAAACCAGAACATAGCCTCTTTTCAGTCCATACAGGAAGGGTTTGAATTCCACGGATGATTTTTGTCCAAAATACCAGCCTCCGCCATGCACTTCAATAAGGCAGGGCATTTTATCTTTTCCTCTCTCCGGCAGGTAAATATCGGCCTTTTCCGCTTCCGTCCTGTTTCCATAAGGGACATCAAGAATACAGTTTACCGGATAATCCTCCCTGGCCATGGAGGGAATAATTTCTTCAGGTCCTTTGAGGGAACAGCCTTGCTCTTCCTCCGCCAGCCTTACCGCCCGATCGATATAATAGCTGCAGTCCTTCATTTTCATGCCTTTCCGCCCATGCTTTTTTCTAAAAAAGGGGTGTCCCGGCGGGCACCCCCTTCTTTCCTTATCTATGGGAGTATGGTTCCACACCCCAACGTTCCATTTTAGCCAGATAATTCTTGGTCATAACCTCTTCCAGTTTTACAAGCCCTGCGGTTTCCATACTGGATATCATTGCATCGTACTGTGCAACACAGTCTTCCTGCGATGCGGCATTTACCATTTTAGGTACATATTCGTCATAAATATCCGCAACCTTCTGGGCAATCAGGCCTTCCGGCGTACTGCCTGCCGGTTCCAGCCCTGCATAATAAGAGTTATCATACAAATCTGTATCCGCGCTGGCCTGGTAAGCATACTGCCAATCTGATGTAGGCTCCCATTTTGTTACCAGATCATAAGGCGTTCCATCTTTGCCTGTGCCGTTCTTTACAAACATTCTGTATCTTCTGATACCTGTTTCACGGGAACATGCAACCTCGTCCGCACGGTAGGAATCAAGCACTTCCTGCCTGGGCTGATGCTTTCCGTCCACATAGTCCCAATGCTCGCCTTCCACGCCCCAAAGTGTAAGGTACTGTCCTTCCTCACTTGCCATAAAGTTACAGAACTGCATAGCTGCCACAGGATCCTTACAGTTTTTGGTGATACACCAGTCGCCCCAGCCCAATGTATTTCTGCTGTTGTAGGTTGTTTCATCTGCGGTTACTCCATTTCCCACTACCTTATAGGAACGGAAATCCGCATCCTCGCCGCCCTGTACACGCAGGGACTGGTTCGGTCTTGTTGCAATCCAGTTTGAATCTACAGTACAGAAGGTATAACCTTTGGTAATTTTTTCTTCCAGCTGATTCCAGTCCAGAGTTACCCAGTCCTTATCCAGCAGACCTTCCCTGTAGAGCTGGTTAAGCATCTGAACCATTTCCTTAAACTGAGGATCTCTTACCTTATGCTCGATTTTGTCGTTCCCGGTGTAATATTCCACAATGCCAAACATGCCCAGGCACATGCTCACATCCCAGCCTTTTCCTTCAATACTGAACGGAATGCTTTCCACGCCGTCGATGGTAGGGAACTTTTCTTTAAAATCATGGAGCAGCTGTATAAACTCATCCTGCGTAAAAGGCTGCTCATGGTTGTCTGCACGTTCCTGCCCCACAACTTCTTTCAGAAGATCATACTTAATCATAACCATGACATTCGGATCCGGATCCAGATCATACCAGTCACCCAGTCCGTAAATCTCACCGTCTTCAGATTCAAAGCGAATCAGCAGGTCTCCATACATTTCCTTGATGTCAGGTCCGTATTGCTCAATCAGATCCTTAAGGCCAATCAATGCCCCTGCTTCTTCATAAGCTTTTCTTACAGGACTGGCACTGTCCAGATATACGATATCGGGATAGGTCTGGCCGGAAAGCATCAGGTTCAGCTTTTCTTCTACTGCGCCGGCGCCGTCAACATACTCCATTTTAAAGCCCGTCTTCTCCTGTATCTGTGAAGCCACAGGATCCTTAAACTCCGGAACTGTTCCGCCGCTGTTAAAAATAGTAATCGTCTTAACCTCTCCATCCGTGGATGCCGCCTGCTGCTCCTGCGTCCCTGCCGTGGTTTCACCGGACTGTGTCCCTGTTGTCTGCGTGCCTCCGCCATTGCTTGCGCATCCGGAAATCACACAGGCTGCCGTAAGCAGCACCGCCACTAACTGTTTGAATGCCTTTCTTTTCATACCTTTTCCTCCTTGTTGGATTTAATTAAACCGACTGAATCTCATTCTGCCTGTCCGGCCTGCGTAAAATTTAAGTCGGATATGTATCGTTTTTATCCTCAGGCTTTTACCGCCCCGATCATAATTCCCTTTACAAAGTATTTCTGCACAAAAGGATACACACAGATAATCGGTATCGTAGCCACCATAACCGCTGCCATCTGTACGCTCTTCTGGGTTACTCCGGACATCATCTGCGCTCTCTGCGCCAGAGTTGCACCGTTTGTTCCCGAAGTCTGGAACTGGTTTAGGATTTCCACCAGCACCAGCTGGAGCGTTTTTAAATTCATGGAATTGGTATACAGTCTGGAATCAAACCATGCATTCCAGTGCCCTATCGATGCAAAAAGTACAATCGTCATAACTACCGGCTTTGAAAGGGGAAGAATAATCCTCCCATAAACCCACAGGTCATTGGCGCCGTCCAGCTTGGCCGATTCCACCAGGCTCTCAGGAATCCCGTAAATATAGCTTCTTATTAAAATCATGTAGTAAACATTCAGCATCCCCGGAATGATGTATACGATAAAATGATCCAGCATCCCCAGATTCTTCAGCTGAAGATAGTAGGGAACCATTCCTCCGCTGAAATACATGGTAAAAATAAACATAAGAGTCCAGAACTTTTTCCCCAGCAGTTCACTCCTGGACAGCACATAGGCCAGCATGGAGGTAACCAGAACTACCAGAGGGGTTCCTATTAATGTCCTTAAAACCGTAACCCCAATTGCACGGACAAATTCGCTTCTTCTGAGAATTTCCTGGTAATTTTCCAGGGTAAAAACCCTGGGCCAGAAGTACAGCCCGCCGCGCAGGGCATCCTGTCCGTCATTGATAGAAATAATGAAGATATTCCAGAAAGGGTACACACATACTATAGATACCAGAAGCACAAAAAATACTTTAAAGATATCCAATACCAGCTCGCCGCCCGTTTTCTTTCCTTTTATGCTGTTCTTTTTCATGGCCTTGCCTCCTAATACAATGATACGTCCGCATGTTTTCTGGACAGTCTGTTGGTAATTGCTACAAAGGTAAAGGAAACGGCTGATTTAAACAGGCCGACTGCTGTTCCATAAGAGTACATGCCGTTGATAATACCATAGCGGTATGTATAGGTATCAAATACATCCGAATACTGGATTACCGCATCATTTCCCAGTAACAGCTGCTGCTCATAACCAACATTGAGAATTCCCCCTACCGCAAGCAAAAGCATTACCATGATTGTAGGAAGCAGTGACGGAAGCGTGATATACCAGATTTTCTGCGTTCTTGTGGCCCCGTCCACCTCAGCCGCTTCATACATTTCCTGGTCAATCCCGGAAATTGCAGCCAGATAAATAATAGCGTCATACCCTATGTTCTTCCATGTGTTTGCTAGCGCCAGAATCCACCAGAAATATTTGCCTTCCTGCATGAACAGGATATCTTTATTGGTGATATGCAGCGCCTGCAGAAGGTCATTGATAATTCCGTCCCCGGAAAGGAAGGTGATAAACATATTCGCCGCAATAACCCAGGAAATAAAATAAGGCAGATAAGACGCCGTTTGGGCTGCTTTTTTTATTTTATTGTTCTTGATTTCATTCAGGCAGATAGCGAAAAGTATAGGCGCCGGAAATGAAAAAAGAAGAGTCAGCGTACTCTGGCAAAGTGTATTTCTCATAATGACTGCAAAATCAGTTGAGAAAAAATATTTAAACCAGTCCAGCCCTACAAAATCGGCGGCCATCATATCCTGATAGAAGCCGTCTCCTCTGGGCACATAGTTGACAAATGAAATATACAGGCCCGTCATCGGGATATAACTGAAGAGAATTACACAAATCAGTGCGGGGAGCATCATCAAAAACAGATATCTCTGCCGCCATGCTTTCAATGCCAGCTTCTTTTTTCCGCTGAATGGAACGTATTCTACAGGAACTTTTTCTGTCCGTTTATTTTGTTTCATTTCTACCTCCTGAACCTTCAGAATCGAAGCAGCTGCCACAGTTATTTTTCTCTTTCAATTTGCTCCAATCCCCTTCTGATTTCTTGTTTTTATTGTATCAACAGCACCTTGCACATTCTACAATAATTTTTAATAATACTTATCACAAAACAACAATTTTTCATATTTATGATTTTATTTCTATCATTAACTTACAAAACATATAACTTTTTCATTTTTAAATTCTATTTTTCATATATTTATAACAATTTACATCTTTGGCAGATTTCTTTATTAACGCCAGCTATATACAAAACATGCCGGACTTTAGTCCGGCATGCCTTCCGCTTCTGCAATTTCCTTCCATACACGTGGGATTCCAATAATAACTTTAGTTCCGATTCCTTTTTCACTTTCCAGATGAAGCCCATATTGAGATCCATACTGCAATTTAATTCTGATATCTATATTTTTTAGCCCGTATCCCCCGTTTCCTTTATTTACCGCAGCCTGGACCTCTTCCAGCCTCTCCCTCTCCATTCCGGTACCGTCATCCTCTATTACAAAATAAACCGTCTCATTTTCTTCATATACCTTCACCTTTATATGAAGAACTTTTCCATTATTATCCCTGATACCATATTTTATGGAGTTTTCCACTACAGGCTGCAGGAGCAGCTTCAAGCAGCGGTACTGCAGCGTTCCCCTGGAAATGTCATAGGTAATATCAATACTGTCATCAAAACGGAATTTCTGAATAACCATATAGCTCTTGAGAAGCTCCACTTCCTCCTGGACCGATAGAATTCTTTTCCCTTTGTTCAGTGAAACCCGGTAAAATTCTCCCAGCGCCTTTACGCATTTGTTAGTCTGCCCGTCTCCTTCCATAATCGATAAAGAAGAAATTGTTGAAAGAGCATTATACAGAAAATGCGGATCGATTTGTTCGTAAAGAAGGTTAATTTCACTGTCCCTGAGCCTTAATTGCTTCTGATAATTTTCATGAATCAGTATCTCCATCTGGCGTGTCAGATCATCCATTGCATCTGCCACCTTGCCGATTTCATCATTTGTTTTCTCTCTGACAAGATAACTGAAGTCTCCCCTTCTCAATCTCCCGGTGGCATAAACTATCCGGTTGATTCTCTGAGTGAAATTTCTTCCATACAAAAGAATGGAGGCAAAAGCCATAATTGCTGTAAGCGCCAGAAGAAACAGGATTTTCTCCGCCACGAGATCCGCTTTTTCAAGTACAGAAGCTTTATCCGCGATTACGAGAACCTTCATATTCATCTGACAATCCTTTGTCACCATATAGTATGTTCCCTGCTCCATGAGGCTTCCCGGCTGTCCCCAGTCAATGTCTTCCCATTTTATGGCGCCTTGCAGCACTTCCTCCGCATTTTTTCCTAAATCTCCCCGTTCCGAAGAAGCCAACACTGTGCCGTCTTCGCTTAACACAAATTTACGGCAGGCCTCATTTTCATCATATATCAAATCACACACGCTCACTGCGTCCACCTGTACCTGGAGGACATTCTGCAAAGATCCGTTTTTAAAATAGTTCAACAGCTTTACCATCCCGATATATGGCCTTTCATAGCCGTATTCTTTCCGGCTGTCCACACCTGCCACAACAGTAAATCCGTTCGCATCCACTGCTTTCTGGAACCAGCCTTCCTTCATCTGGCTTACCTTCCTGAAATAATTCCCGTCCTCCGGAAGAGTCTCATTAAAGCTGTAAAATTCAATTTTTGTAGTCTCAGGACATAGCAGGGAAAGTTTCAGCATCGCCTTATCAATATAGGGATACATACTCTCATAACCCATATTACTGTAATCTGCCATGATATAGGCATTGGTATAGTAATCCATATAAATACTGTCTATTACGGCGACATATCTGTCTGCCCAGGCATCCATCAGGTTTCCCGCCTGCTCGGATTCCTGACGGATATACCTGTAGCCATCCTCCTCCAGGACGGAACGAAGGACATAAAATGTATATAAATAGGCTATGATCAGAGGAATCAGGCCCAAAATAACATAAAACCCTACCAGCTTAACACCCACACTGAAGTATTTCTTATTTTTATCCATAGCTACAGGCCTCTTCGCCACTCATTTGGTGTCTTTCCAAAACGCTTCTGAAAAATTGCACAAAAATAAGACACATTATCATAACCTACCATCGATGCTACACGGCTAACCTTGGCCGAGGTGTTTTTCAGCAGCTTACACGCCTTATCCAACCTGTATTCCGACAAATAATTCTTTATAGTCATCCCACTGCCGCTTTTAAAAATACTCCTGACATAATTGGGTGAAAGCCCGATTTCAGAAGCAATCGTTTCAACCGATATCGGCTCCATATAATGATTTTCTATATAATCCTCCACATATACGACTACCCTGTAATTGGCATTTTCCTGAAGAGAACAGTACCATGTTAAAATCACATTCAGATATTGAATCAGGCCTTCTTTTATCTGGCTGTCATTATTTGCTTCCTCTGCCAGCTGTACAATCGTTTTCCCCTGAAAACGCATGGCAGGATATTGTCTGGCCAGTTCCTCATTTTCAATTACAAGCTCATCATTGATATGATTGTATAAACGGACAATGCTGTTTTTATAAATACTTGGACATGCCCCGCTGCAGATATTCAGATACTCCTCCAACCGCTCAAAGCATAGCTGACTGTCGCCATGAGACAGTTGTGCCGTAATATCCTTACGCAGCGCATGCAGCTTTTTGCGTTCCTCTTCCGTCAGTTCCCCGCTTTTTTCCACTTTTAACAATGCAGATAAAGAAACCGGAGTCAGACTGTCCAGATAAAAAGCGGCATCCGCAGCCTTTTCAAACCGGCTCCTGATCAGCCTGGCCTCTGCAAGTTTGTGTTGTCCTTCCATATAAACCACACCGAGAGTTTTCTGATTTTTATACAGATAGGACGCCATGCTTTCTGCCACATCCTTGCATTCCACACTTGTTTTAAGCAAAAGCAGATTCAGATCCTGCAGCTCCACGTAGTAAAACACCTCCGGAAATTCCTGAAAAAAAGGCTTTTCAGGAGGATTCCCGCTTTTACCGTAAAGTCCGATCACACTGAAGCGGAACCTGTCTTCTTCCATATCTTCCATTGCAAAAAACTGGCCGATCAAAGTATCCGCCTGCTGCGTGTCATCTTTAAATATATTATCTATTATTTTCCGTTCCGCATGAACCCGGGAATGATCTGCCGTCTGTTCCTGCTCTAACGATGCCAGGATTCCTTTTACTACCCGTTCAATATCTTCCACAAGAAAGGGCTTTAATATATAGTCTGTTGCCGAAAGCCTGAAGGCCTGCCTGATAAAATCCATTTCATCATAGCCGGTCAGAAAGATTATTTTTACTCTTTTATCCTTTTCCCTCAGTTGTCTTGCAAATTCGATTCCATCCATAACCGGCATCCTGATATCTGTAAATACAATATCAGGCTTTTTGAATTCCGCTGTTTCCAGTGCCTGAAGCCCGTTATTTGCCGTATAAACCGTTCCTATTCCCAGTTTAGTCCAATCAACATAATTCTTCAGCGTGTTCAGTTCCAGCCGCTCGTCATCTACTAACAGTACCTTATACATATCTTTTCCCCCATTTTAACGAAAAAGGCCTAAGCCAAAGGATTAATTTCCATCAGCTTAAGCCTCTATGCCTCTATACCTTTTTCATGTATACCTGATACTCTTCTTTCCAGACCTTTTCCAATGGAATAAACAGGCAGCCGTTTTCTCTGCACCGGAAAGCCAGAGGCCTGGATACTTCCCGTTCAAAATCCTCATCGGCATTTCCTGCATGAAGCATCAAACGCTCCTCCTGTCCTGTGAGAGCCGCCAGAACATAAGGTCCAAAGAAAACCACAAAATAATTTTCTCTGTCAGGAGCCGCTTCATATCTGAGGACACATGGCCAGTTGATTTCTATTATGGCATGATCCTTCCACGTTCTGTCTAAAACAACATAGCCATCCTGCATATGCGCTTCATATGGCACTCCATCTATAAGTATCTCCGGGATTCCTTTTGCCCAATACGGCCTGCGGATTTTAAAAGCCCTACGCCCTTCTGCTTTTATCCATAAGCATATCCTGCCAGGATTCTCTTCCTCTGTTTTAACGGTCACTTCCAGACTGCTGTCCGGCAGGCTAAGTACTGACGGAATAAAAAGATTAACATAAACGGTTTCTTTATCTATCGCAAAAATATTCTCCACATACTTAAAATGGCTTTCCAGACCTGTCCCATGGCAACAGCTATTTTCTGACAGATCAAAGCTTTTCACCGCCCTCGGCCGCATGGACAGAAAATAAGTGCTTCCGCTGGTAGGCTGATGATCACAGGAAGAAAGAATGTGGTTATAAACAGCCCTTTCATAATAGTCCATATATGCCGGCTCCGGAAGATACTGATACAGTTCCCCGGTCAGCTTGAGCATATTATAGGTGGCGCAGCTTTCAGAGGTGCTCTTGGTAAGCAGGCCCGCAATATTTCCCGCCTCATGGAACATTTCGCTTTCTCCGGTTCCTCCGATGGCATACATATGGGACTGTGTCACTATCTTCCAAAACAGGGACGCTAAACCATAATATCTCTTTTCCCCTGTCATCTCATACATCTTCACAGCACCTATAACCTGCGGAATATGCTGGTTGGCATGCATTCCATCCAGTGCATCCACCCCCTGTTCCAATGGATAAAACAACCGATCATTGTCAAAGAAGCGTGCGGCCTCCAGAAATTCTTTTTTCCCGGTAATCCGGAAAAGCTCCGCCATGGATTCATTCATGCCGCCGTATTCGCCGGCGATATAAATGCTCCACATCTTCACTCGCTGTTCATGGGTCAGCGCGTTGAGCCTGCCATATACCCATTCCCCAATTCCCTCTGCTATTTTTCCCGCTTTCCGAATCCCTGCCAGCTTGTATAAGTCAATCAGTCCGGCCAGTATTTTATGCAAGGTATAATAAGGCGCCCAAATCTTCGGATAGGGCGTATATTTTTCGAGTAAATCGAACTGTTCTTCCGAATAGGCGGACAAAAAGCCTTTATGATACCCTTCCTTCTGCCCGAAGGCTTCCTGGCATTCACCAAGCGAGTCCACCATATAAACCGCTTTCTTTAAAATCTCCTCATCCCCGGATGTCTGGTAGCATAAAGCCAGTGCTGATAAATAATGCCCCGTACTGTGTCCACGCAGCAGCCCTTCCGGAGAATCCCATCCCGTCATAGGAGAAGCACCGCCTACCGGAAGCCCTGCGGCACGCCTGAAATTATACAGCCACTGATCTTCCCTGGTATGAAGCAAATAGCTGTGCACCCTTTCCTGTGCATCATAAAAATCACTGCCAGGAAGAAGCTTTGTATTGTCTGCGCAGCTCATAACTGCTTTTCGCACAGGAGATACGGCCTGCTTTTCTTCCCTAACTTCCACAATTCCGTTCACCGGTATCTTTGTATCCTTCAGCCTGCCATACACTTCATAGTTTCCCGGCTGTTCCCAGCATCGAACCAGGCCTCCGTCCCATTCTACAAAATGAGCGATTACGCGGTTATCCTTTGTTTTTACCGCAACAGCACTGGGCAGGCAGACATTTTCACCTTTTACAGCCTGCTTTCTTATGGGATAGATTTTCTCCACCTCAATCCGGTTATTCTCCTCCAGTACGGTCACCAGATATGACTTTTCTTCTTCATATTCCCCATATCTAAAGCATGCTGTCATGGTAACTTCCCGGTTACCTCTTCCATAGGCAGGCCTGGATACCCGCCCTGAATGATCCATAAAATTCAGATTATCGGAATGCCAGCTTATCCGCGAACCATGTTTCCCTGATTCCGGCAGTTCCAAATCAAATTCCACAGTTCCCAGGTTTCCCAGATACAGTTCCTCCATATCTTTTCTTACAATTTCTCTGTCCCTCATACACCCTCCCGCCCTTTGTTTGTGCACATTTTCACCAAAGAAATATTATCCAACATTTTTTCACAATAATGAATATTATATTGACTATCTTTTTATTCTTCATTATAATGAAATTTATACAAAAAGTCAATATAATTAACCTACAGTCCATCACTACATGGCAATAGTAAAAATGGACCCAACAACAGCACTAAAAAGTCACATAAATTATTTGTATGGCAAAGCGGATAATCACCATTTCGTCTTTGCCGGAAGGAGGATTAATGAAAAAAGAATTCCATCAGGAAAACAGGGCTTCACTCTGTCAGTCGCTTGCACCCGGAAGCCTGCTGCTTCTTTTCAGCGGACATGCCCCCCGCAAAACCGGGGACGAGGATTATCCTTATTTTGCGGATCGAAGCTTTGTATATTATACCGGGATTGAGCAGCAGGACAGTATACTGGCAATTCTTGTTGACAAAGAAAGTGTACAGGAAATGCTGTTTATGCTCCCGCCGGATGCTCACGCAGAGCGCTGGAACGGAAAGCGGCTCAGTCCGCAGGAGGCGCAGGATGTATCCGGGATTTCAGATTTCCGTTATCTGACGGATTTTTCCGCTTTTTTGGATAAACAGCTTGTATCTGGCGCCGTCTCCACCGTCTGCCTTGATTTTGACAGAAAAAAAGAAGGTGAACAGCCTGTGCGTCAGGCATTCATACTGGCGAATAAGCTGCGCGAAAATTATCCCTATGTAACATTGTCCAATATCCATAATCAAATCAAGGCACAGCGCACCATCAAAAAGCCTTGTGAAATAGATGCAATGCGTTATGCGGAAACCATCACCTGCGAAGGCATTCAGGCCATGATGCGTGCATCACGTGACGGTATGTATGAGTACCAGTATAAAGCAGAATTTGATTATGCCCTGGCACAGCGCGGTGTTCTTTCTCCCGGCTTTCCTTCCATTGTTTCCGCCGGGAAAAACAATTTCTGCATTCATTACTATTCCTACAAAGGGCAGGCACATGATGGGGACATGGTTCTCAACGATGTGGGCGCCTGCTGGGATAATGAAATCAATGATGTATCCAGAGGCTGGCCCGTCAATGGTAAATTCAACGAAAAACAACGGCTTCTGTATACCTGCGCTTACAACACTTCCAATTATATGTTTCGTATTCTGCGTCCCGGTCTTCCAATGTCTTTTGTGGATCAGGAAATAAGGCGGTATAATTTCGAACAGCTGAAGGAAATAGGCGTATGTGATAAATTTGAGGATGTAGGGACTTATATCTGGCATGGCGGAGCACATCATGTCGGATATGATGTGCATGATGAAGTCGATGTTAACGATGGACGCAGGCCTTTGGAACCGGGCATGGTTTTCTGTGTAGATGTGGGAATTTACCATGAAGAATGGGGCATCGGCTTCCGCCTGGAGGATAACTGCCTCATCACGCCTGATGGCTGTGAAAACCTCTCCGCCGTAACACCCAGAAGTATCGAAGATATTGAAGCTTTCATGGGAAAAAGATAGTTATTTGCTTTCCCGTAAAATACAATAAAACAGTACCGTACTATACTGCTTTCTGGCTATTGTTCAGCCATGAAGAAAGGAATGCACAAGCTGTCTGTGAGCGCTTACTCACTAAGGGCAGTTTGTACATTCTTTTTTTATAAGTATTTAAAGCCTATATGTGATTGTATTCTGTCCCCCAATCCGATACAATAGAAACAGAGCGTCCGAAATACCGGACGCAGACGGACGCTGCCGCCTGGCCTGCGTTCAAACTGCAACAGGCAACAGATATACACCTATATCCGGAGGAAAGATTAATGAAAGAAAAACTATACACCATCCCGCTCAACGATGCCATGAATGCGGAGGATGAATGTCCCTTCTGCTTTATCGAAAGAAATGTGGAGCAGGATATCATGGACTATGTTCTCGGCTCCTGCGCTTCTTATATGGAAAGCGATACCAGGGAGGCCACCGACAAAGCCGGCTTCTGCCGCATGCACTACAAGAAAATGTTCGATTACGGCAACACGCTGGGAAACGGCTGGATTCTGAAGACCCATTATAAGAAGCTCATTGCGGAAATGAAGGATCAGTTCTCCCACTTCACTCCCGGCAAAACCTCCCTGATGGATAAGCTGAAGGGCAGGCCCGCGGATGCCAACGCCATCGCCTCCTGGGTTGCGGAAAAGGAAAAAACCTGCTATATCTGTGATTATTTCACCAAGGAATACGCACGCTACATGGATACCTTTTTCTACCTGTATAAAAATGACGAAGCCTTCCGTGAAAAGCTGAAAAACAGCAAGGGCTTCTGCCTCCATCATTTCGGAGATCTGTGCGCGAATGCGGACGCCCATCTGGGTGATGCTGAAAAAAAGGACTTTTATCCTCTGGTATTCCGACTGATGGAGGAAAATATGGAACGCGTTTCCGGTGATGTGGACTGGCTCATCGAAAAATTCGACTACCGGAACAAGGACGCGGACTGGAAGACCTCCAAAGGCGCGGTACAGCGCGGAATGCAGAAGCTCAAGGGCGGGTATCCGGCGGATCCGGTGTATAAAATGAATAAATAATCAAATACAGGTGCAGAAAGAGCAGATTATGAATAATAAGATTTTAATACGAAATTTTGGCCCAATCAATGACGAAGCAGTTCATTGGGTGTTTTGGAACTACAAAGCATATGCAAAAGTTCCGTATCACTTATTTGTTTGATGAAAAAAAATAGAGATCTGCCTAAATAAAGATGGTTATGTCCTTTTCTCCTTCAACGACATTTTAAAAATGGAGCTGAAATCATTTATATTCCGGCAGGAAGAAGCCTGCTGGCTACTATGTCAGAGCAGCTGCATGATATCTCTGTTAGTGAAATGGATTTGACCATGCAGGAATTTGTAAAGTTAATCAGAGCTACAAAAAGCCATTTTGGTACAAAGATACCAGAAATGGTTCAGAACTATACAAAAACAGTGAAAGGACAAATTAATAATTCAGCAGTCACCCACGCATATGAACTGATTAAAAAAATATTGAAAGCCGATTATGTAAATGACAGCGACGGTGAAAAATTTTATTTTGATGAACACCATTGGGTAAAGCTGATGTATGGATCCTCCGGACAACAGGAAGCCCTGTGGATTTTAATGCTGACCCTAATCATTATTTTAGAAAACAGACGGGCCTTTGTTGTTATTGAAGAACCGGAAGCCCACTTATTTCCCATAGCCCAAAAAGATATGATAAGCCTTATTGCTTTAATGGTAAATGCCACCGACAGCCAGGTAATAATCACCACACACAGTCCTTACATTCTTACTTCCTCAAATATTTTATTATATTCAGAAAAGGTGGAAAATAACTATAGAGGAGAAGAAAAACCGGTAATTCCCCGAAGCATACGATTATCCTATCATAAATTTGCTGCATATAAAGTAGAAAATGCAGCAGATTCTTTGACATCACTCATGGATGAAAACAGCCATATGATAAGTACTGATTATATTGATAAAGTTTCCGAAATCACCAATAACGAACTGGTCATCCGGTAATAAACGGAAGCGTATCAATACCAACTGGATGGCAAAGACGGTCGGAATTGATAGAAACTCAAATGATAGGATACAAAAGCCGTGAAAGCTGATGTATCCTTTTTTGTACCAAAAGTGTATTGGAGGTGGCAATTACATTTTATTCAATAATTCCGCCATACTCTTCCACCCCACAAATACATTTGACAGAATTGTATTATCCTCGTAGGATTAAATATATCACTGTCGGTTAATCCAAAAATTTACATTGGGGCTATGCTATGATTACAACTTTTAGTTGGTTTGGTTACGACCTGCCAATGTCTGAGAACTTCAAAAGGATAAAGCAATCCGGTTTTGACGGCGTAATGTTATGGTGGGATGATTCTTTTGGTGACATAGAATACCGCGGCAATCCGGATTTAGCACGGAAGTCCGGGCTGTATGTTGAAAATATCCATGCGCCCTTTAAAAGAATAAATAATATTTGGCTTGATAATAGCGTCGGGAATGATCTTACCGAATACTATTTACATTTAATAACCGAATGCGCAGAATACGGAATACCAACGATAGTCATGCATCCCTCCTCAGGGAATAACGTACCGCCATATAATCCGCTTGGTCTTGACAGAATCAGACGGATTATAGATAAGGCGGAAAAATATAATATATATGTGGCTTTTGAAAATATGAGAAGATATGAATATTTAAAATATATCTTAGATAATATTGACTCCCCGCGCGCCGGATTTTGTTATGATACCGGACACCACCACTACTGGCACCCGGAATGTAATCTGCTGGCACAATATGGTTCCCGCCTGATGGCACTTCATTTGCATGATAATAACAGAATTGATGATCAACACCTAATCCCTTTTGACGGTACGATTGACTGGCAGACTACTATGCGTCAAATCAGGCAATCCGGTTACAAAGGCGCTATAGCATTAGAAGCTGAAAATGGAGGGTATCAGAACCTGCCTCCGGAAATTTTTTTACGCTTAGCTTTTGATCGGGCAAAAACACTGGAACGTTTGTCTGACAATTCAGTTTAAAATGATAAATAAGAAATATAAGAACCTGATTTAAAACTTATAAAAGGAGAATCAATATGGCACTATTCAACAAAAAGAAAAACGAACCGCCCCCTAAAGAAATGAAACAATATATCACCGGCGCCGGCGGGACTATTGTCAGCAAATCAATTCTGGAAGGCACCTCAAAGCTGAAATGGTTATTCCGGGAAAACAGCGAATACGGCAACGGCTGGGTTGCCCTGGGCGACACGGATACCCAGGAATATGTTGATAATCCCGACAATATGACGATTGTGGATTTTAACACCCTCGCCAATATTGAACCGGCGGTTGTAAATGTTTTTTATATGCCCGTGGGAAGTGACTTGGAGCTATGCTCCGACCCGTCGGGAAACTACTTCTTTGATACACGGGACGGAAAAGAAATCCGGGAGCCGGTGAAGCACCCGGTACAGCTGGCATTTGAAAAAAACCTGAAGTTCTTAAATCAGGACAATTATCCTTCCGAATTTTTTCAGGGCCTGTTTCAGACCGGCGGCCAGCTGGAAACTTTTATCCCGGGGAACGCCGATTTTCCCACCGGAGAAGTTGTACTGGCCGATCCGCTTGCTTATCTCGGCGGCGAATATGCGACTTATCTGGACAGAAAGGTTCCTACCGGGAGCTATCCGCTGGAACTGGCTGTCTTACATTCTGAACTGGCCGGTTTGCGGATTGCCGCGGCAAGGCTTATTGTCAGTGACAGTCCGGCCGTCCGATATGAAATCGCCATGCCAAAGGGTAAGAAACCGGAGGAATTGGGACAACCGGGCGTATGGACGCTTTTCGGTGTGGATACAGGCCTTGCATGCTGTACCGACGTAAAAATCGGGGAAGAATACCGGGATTTTTTTGCACAGTGGCACAAGGAAAATCCGGGGAAAAACAGGTACGACGACTATTTTGCGGCGCTTTTTGAAGAAAGCCGCCGAAAATTTCCCCATGTACAAAATCAGGGCGGCAGCTTCCTTAACTGGCAGCTGCCCCGGACAGGGCACCATGTCATCATGTTCGCAAGCGGTATGGGCGACGGCATTTACAGCGCTTACTGGGGGCTTGATTCCGATGGTGAAGTGACCGAACTGATCATGCCGTTTATGAATCCTGAATTCTTTTAACCGATTAGAATACCCGTACAGACAAAGACCGTGGCATGCGGGAAACTGTTAAACATATAGCTTCCCAATGTAACAGCAAAAAAGAGCCGGTGTGAAAGGTCATAACTCTTCCTTTCTCCCAGCTCTTTTTATAAATTACAGGCCAAGGTTCTACAGTCCGGTTTACAAACGGATTTCGATCTCTGTATCCGCTATCCGGATTAATCAGCATCCATCATTCCCCTGCTGTCACCCGACACTCCATTCATACCGCCCGGAAGGCACCCCATCAATTCTGATATACCCATCCCCCGTTTTTACAAAATCATGGAATTCCTCTCCGTCCAGGAAACAGCCTTTTCCCTCTTCAAAGGGCACAAAGACCTCCGCTTTTGCTCCCACAGGAATCACAGTTACCATCAAAACCTGCCCGTCCCGTCTGCTGCATTCCACTTTAACCTTTCCGCGCACGGTGAATACCGACCCCTTCACCCGGCTGATTTCCTCATTCAGCCACGGCCGGATCCTCACTCTGCCATACCCTGGATCAACAGACGTAATTCCCAGCACAAATCGGCACAGCCATTCCTTCACATGTCCCATCATCGCATGGTTCCGGGAGCGTCCCAGCCCGTTCCACAGCTCCGTATAATTCCAGAACTCCGGCAGTGTGGTCAGTCCCTGATCCACATGATGCCTGTAGCTGGGCGCTGTAGGGTTCATGACCATACGGTACACCGTATTATTTTCCCCACGGGAGGCCAGTGCATGAAACACCTGCTTTAATCCCACCTCGCCGGAGGATAAATGATCGCCCCGCGCCGTTACCGCAGCCATAAGCCCGCGCAGCGCGGCCTCCTCCTTCTCCTGCGGCACAATACCGGAAAACAATGCACAGCCAAAGCTTGCCTGGCTGCCGTTTCCATAGCTTTCCTCCTCCGGCCGCCAGCACTCCCCATCCTCGTAAAATCCGCTCCGTATCCGCTCCGCCAGGTTCCGGTAACGCTCCTGCAGTTTCGTCTCCTCCAGAATCCCGGCTATCCGGGAAAGCGTCACCGCCTGCAGATAAAAAGCGCAGGTTGCCACCAGCGTAGTGGGCGTCTCCTCATTCAGCTGTCCCCACTCTCCCATATGGGCATACCCCTTCAGCACGCCGTTCACGGACTGCCGTTCCAGATGATCCACATATCCCCTCATCATGCCGAAATTCTTCCGCAGAATTCCCTCGTCGCCATATTCCATATAGTAATACCAGGGTGTCATCACGCAGGCCCCGCCCCAGTTGGGATCCTTAAAAAGACGTCCAATCCTGAAATACTCAGGCGCTATCCCCGGCACAAAGCCCGCCTCCTCCGTCTCCCTG
Source organism: Clostridium sp. KLE 1755 (assembly GCF_000466465.2). NCBI lineage: Bacteria > Bacillati > Bacillota > Clostridia > Eubacteriales > Clostridiaceae > Clostridium > Clostridium sp. KLE 1755. Next base: position 77,255 of record NZ_KE992738.1, on the reverse strand, counting down.
TTGTCAAAACGTTCAAACGCAAAGCCCGGATAGCTTTCCGGATCGTTTTTCATGGGTGCTTCCCCAAGCAGCTCCTCCGTTACCTGCGCATCCTGCATATCATCCATGATTTTCGGAATCCAGCTGCGGATATCATATCCCGCCGCCATGGAAGAAAACATCAGCTGCGTTGTTTCCAGCCACCCCAGTTTTTCGATCTGGGGACAATCCGTAAAGCTGCACATCATGTTGCTCTCAATGGAACGGTCCGTCATCCGGTTCACCGCATTCAGTATCTCCTGATCCGTTTCAAAATCCGAATGCTTTTCATTCATCAGCCTGACCGCACAGCCCTCAAAATTTTCCACGGTGGGAATGCCCGGGAAGCCCGCCACCTCCACATACTGAAAACCATGATAGCAAAAATGCGGATGCCACTGCTCGCTTCCGGTTCCGGCCACAACATAGCTGTCCATCACCCTGCACTGATACAACGTATCGCAGCTCTGGGTACAGGAGGCCTGATCCACGCCGCTGCCGTCCGCCTTCAGCACCTCCCCCGGATACAGCTCAATTTTCTGCCCCGCAAAGGGCCGGGTATTCTCCAGCCTCAGGCAGACAAAACCCGCGCTGTTTTTCCCCATATCCACCAGCCAGTTTCCGCCTGGAAGCCTGACAACACTCGCGGCAGTCCATCTTTCCCAGATACGTATGGGCAGGAATTCCCTTGCCGCCAGCTTTCCCTTGGGCGGTTCCATGACTGCCGCATTCCCCCAGCCCTTAAGCTCTGCCTCCGGCGTATCCCAGCCCTTCATCTGAAGCGCCTTCACCCCATCATAATCCTCTCCGCCGTACCAGTTCTGAAAGGTCACAGGACTTTCCCCTGTTTTCCAGGCTTCGCTGCTGGCCGCCGCTATTACCACAGCTCCATCCTCCATGGTCAGCTCCACCTGGGCAAGCAGCTTCTTGTTCCCGCAGATGCCGTCCTTGAGAAAAATCGTGTCATCCTTCTGGTAACGATGCTTTTCCGACAGGGTTCCATCCCCTTTTTTCATCACAGGATCCACGGCAAAATTCACATACTGCCCATTTCCCAGAACCACGCCCACCGCATTCTCCCCCTCTTGCAGAAAAGGGAGGATATCATAAGTAACATAATATACCCTGCGGTTAAACTCACTCTCCCCCGGCTCAAACAGGTTTTCGGAAAGCGGCTTTCCATTGACGCCCGCTGTAAAAAGCCCCAGGCCGCTGATATAGAGCCTCGCCTTTTTTACCCGTTCCCGGGCCTTTACCGTAAAACGGCCCACAATGGCCGGCGCCGCCGACTTATCTCCGGTAAAATCATCCCCCTGGCCAATCCAGGCCGCTTTCCAGTCCTTCTCCTCAAGCAGCCCCATTTCAAAAGAGGCGGGTCCGCTCCACGGCGAAACGTTCCCTTTTTCATCCCACACCCTTGCCTTCCAGAAAACCTCCTGCCTGGACGCAAGCGGCGCGCCTTCATAGGGAATGGCATAATTTCTTTCTTCCTGCATTTTTCCGCTGTCCCACAGATCGGCCCGTCCTTTCTCCAGAAGCTCCGGCGAGGATGCGGCAAGTATCTGACAGGCAGTCTGCCTGCTGCCCCTTTCCTCCGACTGCAGGGTATAGCAAAAGCAGGGTTTTGTACATCCCAGGCCAATGGGATTATCTAAATTCTGTGTTAAAAGTCTGGTAAGCTTCATTATAAAATCCTTCTCCCGGTATGTAATCTATTTCAGCTGCCTTTGCGCCGTTTCCGTAACTGCTTCGTACCTTCACAGTTACCTTTTTCCTCCGTTCCCGGCGCTTTCCCACGAAACAATAGCTGCGGGCGGCAGCACTCAGCCCTTCACGGATCCCACCGTCATGCCCTTTACAAAATACTTCTGGGCAAACGGATAAATCAGCATAATGGGAATCAGCGCAATAAAAATCTGCGCGCAGCGGATGGTCCTGTCATCCACCAGCGAAAGCTCCCTGATCTGCTCCATGCTCAAAAGGCTCATATCCCGCTGTACCACCACCGTATACAGAAAGGAAGCCAGCGGATAGCTTTCCGGAAAATTGGAAAAAATCAATCCATCAAAGTAGCTGTTCCAATGGGTAATAAAACAGAACAGGGTCAGCGTCGCAATGGACGGCTTGGCACAGGGCACATAAATCCGGAAACAGGTCTGGAACTGGTTTGCACCGTCAATCAGGGCAGCCTCCTCCAGCTCGTGGGGAATACCCCGGAAAAAATTCAGCATGAGCACGATGTTGTAAACCGGCACCGCCATAGGCAGGATCAACGCCCAGATGGTATCCATCAGGTGCAGGTTCTGTATCAGCAGATAACCCGGGATCAGCCCGCCGGAAAACAGCATGGTGAAAAAGAAAATCCAGGAATAAAAGCTTCTCAGCCTCAGCTGCGTGCGTTCCTTGGACAGCGGATAGGCTACCAGAATGGTAATCAGCATGGAAAAAGGCACGCCGATACATACCCTTTCCACGGATTTCAGCAGAGAATTCCAGAAATCCCGCTTTCCGATAACATAGCCGTAGGCATAGGTATTAAACTCCACCGGCCAGAGGGAAACCCTTCCCGCAGATACCGCCGTTGCGCTGGAAAAGGACATGGCCAGTATATTCAGCAGCGGAAACAGGCACAGGACGGATAACAGAATCAGAACCGTATAATTGATAATTTGAAAGACAATACGTCCCTTTGTCATTTTTTTCACTGTGATTCCCTCCCCTAAAAAATCCGGTAATCCGCAAACCTGTAGGCCAGCCAGTAGGAAACCGAAATAAACATCGTGGAAATGATCGATTTAAACAGCCCCACGGCGGTCGCCGGCCCGTACTGCGCGTCTATCAGGCCCAGACGGTATACAAAGGTATCCAGGATATCTCCTGATTCATACACGGCCTTGCTGTACAGGTTAAAAATCTGGTCGAAGCCCGCATTCAGCACATTCCCCAGGCTGAGCACCATCATCAGCACAATGATCATGCGCATTCCCGGAAGCGTCACATGCCACACCTGCTTCCAGCGGTTGGCCCCGTCGATCTGCGCCGCCTCATACAGGTCTGTATCGATTCCCAATATGGCCGCCAGATAAACAATTGCTCCATAGCCGAAATTTTTCCAGATATCCGTCACGATCAGCGTAGGCTTGAAATAACGGTTATCCCCCAGGAAGAAAATACTCTTTCCTCCCAGCGCCGTAATGATCTGATTGATGATTCCGCTGCTGGGGGAAAGCATATCCAGGAAAATACCGCCCAGTACCACCCATGATAAAAAGTAGGGCAGATACACCACAGTCTGCACAGTTCTTTTGAAGCCATTTCTGTTAACTTCATTTAACATCAGGGCAAAAACAATCGGCACCGCCAGGCCCAGTATGATTTTCCAGAAGGCGATAACGATCGTATTTTTCAAAGCCTGGTTAAAGCCGGGAAGGCTGAACACATAGCTGAAGTTTCCCAGCCCCACCCACTGCTGATCCCCGAACATCCCCTTGCTGGGTATGAATTTCTGGAATGCAATGACTAGCCCCGCCATTGGCGTATAGCTGAACACAGCCACCAGAATCAATCCCGGCAGCAGCATCAGATGCAGCGGCAGTTCTCTTTTAAATATGGCAAATGTATATTTATTTTTTACCTTTTTCTTTCCTGAAGCCATACTGCTCCTCTCCTTACCTCCTGACATGCACGTAACCGGCACAAACAGCCCGCCTGTAACGTCTGGAACATTTGAGGCAGCATATTCTGCTGCCCCGGATGTTCTGAAATAAGTCTGCATTTTTCCTATTCCGACTTAAATCTTATGTAAAAACTGTTTCTGAAAACCACATTTTTATTTGCTGGAAGCGTACCACTCATTTACTTCATCAGTCATATCCTGTCCGCCTGCCGCGCTCCACTGCTCCACAACGGAATCAAAGGAATCCAGCGGCTCCTGTCCGGCAATAATTTTGATAAATACCTGATCCAGCATATCATCCAGCGTGGTTTTCTTTGTGGTCATAACCTCGCCGGGGGCGCCGAAGAACTGATCATATACCAATTCCACGTTGCTGTCGTTCTGATAGTTCATCAGCAGCTGCTGGGAACCGTCCGCACCGAATACCCTGTTCCAGCCCCACAGCTGGGTATCGCCGTTCTGTGCCTTGTAGCTGTACTCCCACATACTGTACTGCTCGCCGGTCAAATCCCCGGGTTCCCCTGTTTTCAGAGGCTCTTCAATCGCCTTGGCTGTTACCTGGTTCTTGTTCGGGCTGTTGATGGTTACCGGAGTCAGTCTCCACACGCCTTCCAGGCCGTCGCCGGGATTTGCATATACCGCATATTCATTCAGCTCCGGATCAAGCACCTTTTCACAATACAGGTTCAGCATCTGCACCAGCGCTTCCGGATGCGCACAATCCTTGCTCACCGCATACCAGCTTGCCGTACACATATGGATGCCGGGCCTGATTTTGTCTCCCGCATTTTTCACAGGCAGCTTATAAGGACGCCAGTCTGCTTCGGGAGCCGCATCCACCACATCCTGCAAAGGCCACAGAGAACCGGCATGATAACCGTACATTGCCCCGCATTTTCCGTTTACAAGCGCTTCCTTGGTCTTATCATTGTCATTTACATAAAATTCCGGATCAATCAGCCCCTCCTGGAACAGCTCCGCCAGGCTTCCCAGCGCTTCCTTCATTTCAGGGGTCGTGCTGCCGTAAACCAGCTTGCCGCTTCCGTCGTCGATCCAGTATTTGGGATATGCGCCGTAGGCATTGCACCAGCCTTTAATGTCAAAGTTGTTGCCGTAAATATCGTTGCTGACAGCCAGCCCAACGCCGCCGCTTCCGGCATGCTCCTTAAAGGTTTTTAAAATTTCCCTTAATTCATCCAGCGTTTCCGGCGCCTTCAGTCCCAGCTCGTCCATCCAGTCCTGACGCAGCCAGAGCATCTGCGCTGTTTCAATATCACAGTCCACATAAGGAATTCCGTACTGCACGCCGTCGTAGGTACATGCCTGAATCGCCGCATCCCCGCCGGCTGCAATCAGCTCCTTCACGAAATCACTGGCATATTCATCAAAATAAGGCTTCATATCCACTACCAGACCCGCTTCTACAAGCTGCTTCAAATCGGTCTTATTCACACACACGATATCCGGGATCGTCCCCGCCGCCATAGCCGCATTGAACTTCTGCGTCTGAAGCTCCGCGCTGGAAGCGATCCACAGGTATTTCACATCATATCCCAGCTTTTCCGCGATCAAATCCGTCCACAGATTATCCTCGTAGGTTGCGCCTTCCATCCTGGCAAAAATATCTGTTTCCATCAGGGAGTCCTGCGCCCTGCTGAAAGTAACGGGAATCAGTTCACCGTTTCCCTCCTCCGCCGCTGCTGCGCTTCCCTCCGTCCCCTTCGTTTCGGCCGGCGCCGAAGCCGCGGTATCCGCACTTCCGCTTCCGCAGCCTGTCAATAATGACAATGATAATACTGCCGCCAAAACTATTGCTGACAATTTTTTAGCCATTTCCATTCCCTCCTTGATAATTTCACAATACAATCCCCTTTTATTTGGATCCGTTTTGTATGTTTTGTGTGGTTTTATTATATATTTAGAATCTTACTTTATCACTCTACACAAAACTTGTTTTATATGACCTTTTTGGGCTATTCCATTTCAGGCATACTCTCTTGGCCAAGCCCCGTCAGTACAGAAAAAAAGCCGGTACAATCCAATGATCGTACTGGCTCCTTTGTTTGAATTTATTACAGTATATGATATTTTTCCAGACGTTTATTTCGACTTCCCCGCATAAGAACTGCCGTTTTCTCGCCTGCTGCTGTTTTCCCCTGCCTGCCATTTCTTTTCCCTGCCTGCCGTTTTTTTCTCCGCCTGCCGTTTCTTTTCTCCGCTTGCCGTTTCTTCTCTCCGCTTGCCGTTTCTTTTCTCCGCCAGCCGTTTCTTTTTTCCGCCTGCCGTTTCTTCTCTCAAATCAAAATCTCTTCCCCATTTTTCCGGAACTCCAGAGGCGTCTGCCCGAAATGCTCCTTAAAGCTGCGGTAAAAATTATTCATATTGCTGTACCCGGTTTCCTCCATAATTCTCTCCATACTCAGGTTGGTATTCCGCAGCAGCTCCACCGCCCTTCTCAGCCGCAGATCCCGCAGCAGATACCGGTAGGTATAGCCGCTTTCCCTGACGATATACCGTTTTAATTCACTCTCACTCATACCGAACTGCCTTGTCAGCTCCTCCAGCGTAATACTCTTCAGGTTCTGCCTGATCGCCTGGATGATAGCGGGAAGCACATAAACCTCGTCCGTCAGCTCTTCCTTCAGCTGCAGCTGCGGCAGATGCTCCCTCATAACGATACCCAGGAAAATCATGGCATAGCTTTTCATCAGAAGGTTGCTTGCCGCCTGCTGCCGCGCTGACTCATCAAACATCCTCTCCACCCACCGGTCCAGCTTCGGATCATTACTGCAGCCGAACATCAATACCCGGTTGCTGTGCTTCGTATAAAGGATTTTCCAGAAAAAATCAGCCAGGATATTCTGTTCCATCAAGATCCCCGAAAACGCATTGGCAAAGGAACTGATGCGCATGAGGATATTGATGATCACATCCTCATCGTGCCTGGAAAACACCGTATGCCGGATTCCCGGCGTAATTATGCAGAAATTCCCCGATAAAAGCTCATATTTCACATTATCCAGATACACGGTCACGCTTCCGCTCCACACATAAATAATCTTGATGAACTCCAGCTTATGAAGAAACGGCGGACAATACCTGAGGTTATTAAAGCAGACAACCTCCTTGAAATTCTCCGTAAAAAAATCATCCTCCGTCAATACGCTGCCCATCATGGAAGGCGCTTCGTTCGGAATATCGTTTATTCCGGCCTTATGACACCGCCTCACCAGCCCGGCCCAGTCCTCCACCGGTTCCTCCCAGACCTCAGGGCACCTTGCATACAGGCTTTTATATAACTGCTCCTCTTCTCCCAGACCTTCACTCAGCCGCAAACCGTTCCCCCCTGTTTTATGTATACATGAATTCCGCCTGCCGTTTTTTCTTCCTGTAAACAAGAGGCGTCATCCCATAGGCTGCTTTAAAATTTCTGAAAAAAATACTCTGATCCGTATACCCGATCAGCGCAACAATCTTCTCTATATTGCATTCCGTCTTTATCAGCAGCTCCGCCGCCCTTTTCATCTTCATTTCCTGCAGGAGATGGCTGAAGGTAAATCCCGTTTCCCTGCGGAAATACCGGCTCAGATACCCCTCGCTCACATAAAAATTCTCCGCCAGGGAAGAAAGAGACACCTCGTCAATATGCTCCTTCATGTACAGCAGATACTGTGCCAGGGGATATTCCCTGTGCTTTTCCTTTTTTCTGAGCCATACCACGTCCTTTTCCTTCCATCTGAGAATATAGGCAAATATAGCCATCATCATGCTCTTCATGACCAGGCCGCTTTTCACCGGCTGCAGCAGCGCCTCTTCGTAGAGATCCATCACGCTCTCCTCCAGCAGCATATCCGGCCTGCTGTTAAAAAGCAGCACCTCCACGCCCGGCTTATGATAAAGCATCTTCCAGAAAAAATCCGCAATCACGCCGCCGTCATTGGATTCCAGCAGCTCCCAGAAGGACTCCGCAAAGGTACTCCTGCGAATCAGCAGATTCAGCACAATATCCTCATCCGCACAGGAAAAAACGGTCTGCTCCACCCCCGGCGCCACAATACAGGCATTTCCCTCCGTCATGGATATCCGCCTGCCGTCAATATAAAAAAAGCAGCTTCCCCGGAACACATAAATAATTTTGATAAACTCCAGCTCATGCAGAAAAGCCGGGCAGTAGCGGGCGTTTACAATCACGCTCACCTCTCCCCAGTCCTCCTGCGGAAAATACTCCTCCTCCGAAAAAACAGGCGCAATCGGCGTGGGCGGCACCGGAGGGAGCTTTGTCTTTCCCTCCCCCTCCAGCTCATTATAACGCCCGCAGAACTCTTCCCAGCTCCTGACCGGCACCGCAAAAGCCGCCGGATTTCGAAAGTACAGCTCCCGATATGTATCATGCACATCCAATGGCGTCAATATCTGTAAAAAGGCCTCTCTGTCCATCGTTTTTCCTTTATTGAAACACTGCGGCAAACATCCGCAGATAATCCTCTATTTCTTTCTTCAGAGCCTCTGTTTCCAAACCGCCACGGCCGCTGAACTCCTCCGTCAGGCCGTTCAGCGTATACTCCACACATCTCATCACCATTTCCGGTTTTGCCTTCGGTACAAACCTGTCAAAATCGGCCTGTCCTATGTATTTATTCAGGCTTTCCTGATATTTTTCCCGGATTTCCCGGACGGCCTCCGCCGCCTCCGCACAGTCTTCCTTCTGCACTGTATCCAGAAAACGCCTCATGTAGGGATACATTTTCATCACCCGCATCCGCGCAGTCTCCATTTTCCCCGCCAGCACAAAGAAATCCGTATCCACAGCCTTAATTTCCCTGGAAAACTCCAACAGCATAAATCTCGTGCTGTAATCATATAAAAACATATACAGCCCCAGCTTACTTCCAAAATAATGGAACAGCAGCCCTTTGCTGATAGCCGCCTCCCTCACCATATCATCTGTACTGGCATGCCTGTAGCCATTTAACGCAAACATCTTCAAGGAAGCATTAATTATCCTGTCCTGTTTCTCTTTTTTCACATCAAAGAACTTATCGTTCATAGTCCTGCCTCCTCTTTGGTATACCCCTGCAATACTAATTGTTATCGCCCGCCAGGAACCGGCCCAATACTCTCCTGAAATAGTAAACACGGCGCATTAGCAACCAACTGTCCATAGAACCCTCCGGCACCTTGCCTCCAACAGCTTCTATCGTCTCCATCAGCCAGTCCGCATCCGCTAAGACCATAAAAAAGTCCTTAAGCCGCTCTACTGTCTCATAGTTCCGCAGTATATCTTTTCCCGTTCCATACATTTCCCACTGCTTTAAATATGTATTCTTTATTTTTTCCTGCATTTCCTGCGAAAGCTGTCTGCGTGTCACATGCAAAAAATGTACCACATCATAGAACGGATGGCCATACATCCCCATCCCCCAGTCATAAAGAAAACAAAACCCATTTACTACCCGGATATTCCCAGGCCGCAAATCACCATGACATAGAGTATCCGGTACCTTACACTTTGCCAACAGGGATAAAAGCCTTTTCACTTCCCGTATCATTTGTCCGGTTTTCGCCGCATCTACCGCATTGGACTGTTCATTCAAAAATGCAAAAATGTCGGATACCTCTGACGGGAAGTTATCAATTCTCTTCATAATCCCTTCAGCAGTGTAATTATGTAATAATGGTATTTTGGAGGAAAATGCATCCTGTTTCTCTGTAAATCTCTGCTGCATGTCAGCCCATTGTTCTACTACCTGCTCCAGAAAAACCATATCCGTTTCCACAGATAAATCATGCCCTCCCATAGCTTTTGCCAAAAAGGCATTTCCATCCGGATATACCGCTGTAATTTCCGGCAGGCCATAGGTAGAATTAACAAGAAATTTTTCTATATGCACAGCATCATTAAGATATGTTTTGCCGGGAATCTTCAAATAGAAGATTTCCTCACCTGCCTGGAATCGGAAAATCGTTGAAACATAAGTATTTTTTATCTGTTCTATTTTACCGTATGTCAATTGAGTGTCACTGCCTGCAGCCTTCAATGCCCAATTCAGATAAGGCTGAAATCCGTCCTTATTTACCCAGGAAACTGTTTTGCTGCAATTATAGTTTTTCATCACAGCTTTCAGCAGGACTGTTAAGCTGTTCCCCACAATAAATTTATCTAAACTGCCGCTGTCCATCCAGATAAACTCTTTTCCCACATTACCTTCGCCATACAGCTCAAATACAGCGGCACAATAATCCTTATAAAAGCAAATATAACGCCGGTATACAAGCAGACCGCAGTTTTCCCAAAACCACCTGTTTTCTTCCTGTGGTGAACCAAAGCCAAAGCCCTCATCAACCTCGGCCCCATTCGTCGGAACAGAATATCCCGATGGGTTCCTGCACAGCAGAATCTGCCCCTGCTTATCAAACAGCACAAGCAACATCTTCATATCGCGATTCTCCAATCATATTTTTCTGCCTGCAGATTTATGCCATCTATGATTCTGCCGCCAATCACATAACGCCATTATACCATATCCTTCACCCTTTTACCCCGTTTTTCCCTTCGTTTGCCACCCATTTTTCAGCAAAGAATAACAGCAGGGCATAATCCATCCCGGCAGCCCCCTTATTGGCCGCGAAGTCACGACCTACCACCTCATTACATAACAGCGCCCGCTCCTCTTCCTTGTCCAGCGTAATAAAAGAAGATACGATATCGACAGCCTTTTTTTCCACTTCGCCCTCCTTTGTTTCCTCAAGTCCTGTCCCCAAAATGCCAATCCTGTGCAGCAGGGCGCAGACAGCCAGTGAATTACGCTTTGCTTCCAATGTGTCCTCATTATCATGCAGAAGAAGATAGGCCATGTCCTCCATGATTCCCAGAACATACAAGCTCTGCGCTGCCAGGCTTCCGTCCACCGGAGAGCTTTGGCTGTCACAGTCCGGCTCATCATAATAGCCGTTTTCCGCCATCCATTCCAGAAGCTTTTCCATCCCCTCTCTCCCTGAAGACAGCAGCAGCTTTTCCACACGTTTCCTGTATTCCATTTTATTTCCTCCAATCCCAAAAAGGTAACCTTTATATGTCATTTAGTATACACGTCATCTTACATCAATACACCCTGAAAAAACATATTTTTTCTTTTTTGGGATATCTTATAGCTTCTCCGTATCCACACCCCTGAAATCCCTGAAAAATAAACATTTTAAACCAGGAAATCCCTGTTCTTTCGGTTATCCTACCCATAATATTCCGGGCATTTATACAGGACTCATGTCTCATACACCTATGTCCCGCAGCATCCCGCAGTATACAGCACTATTCTTGTATAACCAACCTACATCTACAAGCTTTCAGTTCCCCGAGGCCGGAATATATGTACAGGCTTTTTAATGCCCTGAAATGTGATGCCAATTACCTGCATCAGGATGAACTGAACGCTGTGGATTACTGTCCCGAAAGGCTGAGATATGAGGAAATGAAGCATATAGGGAAGTACCGCCTTCTCGATAAATACGGTAAAGACATGGTGGATACGGTATTAGATAAGGAGTTGATGCGCTGTAAGGATACCAGCGGAAGCTGAGGTTTTTTAGTGATACATTAATTTTTAATATATTTACCCGGGCAGCCGGAGGACGTGCTCCCACCCGTTCCAGGTCTTGTGGAAAGGGGTGGTAATTATATCTACATATGAAGAATTGCAGTTAATCACATCTGTGGCTTTACTAATTGTTGCAATACTGACTTATGTACATAAAAAATAGCCGTCCTGCCCTGGAAAGCTGACGGCTATTTTTGCTGATGTTCGCCGGGACGGATGAAGTGCACTCACCTTCCGGCTGTCTTGCTAAGTATATTATAAGTTAAACCGTCCGTTTTGTCAAAAGGAACCGTTCCTCCACGCATTTTAACAAATATACGGAAACCCTGTCATAAAAATATTGGGAAATTAATACAATTTTAATACATATTTTCTTTTCAATTCCGCAAAATAGTATTAAAATAACACTAAGCGGATTTTGCCGCGAAGGGATTTCAGGTCCGGTGCATCCGGTCCGTTTTATAGCAGTATAGCGCCCGGCCGTTCAGGGGTTACTTTTCTCAGGGGTTACTTTTCGTCTGAACCTGTCCGCAGGGTGCTGCTCAGCTTAATCACAGCCTTAAGAAAGGGGTATTTTACGATGGCCAGAAAGTCAAATGGATTTGGAAGATTACTCGCTGCAGCAGCTGTAGTCGGCGCAGCAGCGGCCGGCACCTATTACTACCTGAAAAACAGGGATTCCCGCGTCAATAATGACAGTGACGACAGCGGTGATGAATTTGATGACTTCGATGAGTTTGATGATGACGAACTCAACGATGACGATACGGACGCAGCCTCCTCCGCTGCCGGAGAGACACAGGAGAATGCGGATGCAGGCAAGGAACAGGAGACACACTCCTCCGAGGCCCATACGGAAGGAAACCGTTCCTATGTTTCTCTTGATTTGAAGAAAGCGAAGGAAAAGGCGGACGCCCTTCTCAATAATGTTTCTGAAAAGGTGGAAGACACCGTTCAGAAAATCAAAGCCTCCGAAGAATATGAGACGGTGACAAGCAAGGTGGACGAGGCGGTTACCAAGCTGAAGAATTCCGAAGAGTTTGAGTCGGTCACCCACAAAATAAATGACGCGGTAGAGAGAATTAAGAACAGCAATGAATACGCCAATGTTGACGAACAGATGGAATCCGCCCTCAATAAGGTTAAGGAAGCCACGGAAAAGGCAGTCAGCAAGGTCGGCCAGAAAATAAATGCGACCATGGGCGCTGCGGAAGATATGGCCGGAAAGGCCGACAGCTCCACTTTCGAAGACGGCGAAAATACTACCGATGAATCAGCAGCTCCTTCCCCGGAACCGGCACAGGCGGATGACACTGTCAAAGAAGCGGCGGATGACATTACAGACAGCGTTAAGGATGCTGCAGACATCAGCAGTACCGCCCGTGAAGCGGCGGAAAATGATAACAACACTGAGGATGGCACTGAAATTTAACACTGCGGATTAAAATTACATTAAAATAATCAATATTTACGGGAGCCGTTCCTTTGAGCGGCTCCCGTATTTTATCCGGCGATAAAAATTATTATCCTACCACGCAATCTCCCTGAAAAAACGATCACGCATTACAAGCCTGTTTTCATCTGAATGTACAACAGGCTCTCCCGGGTCAAAGCAGAAATCCAGCCCGATATATTCTCCCGGGCCAATGCCCGCTCCATTTTCCCCTAAAGCATAGCACCGCATCGTAAAGCCCAGCGGCCGCAACCTGTTAAACAGAAGCTTTGCCTGCATATTAAGCCCGCTAAGGAGCATATGCGCGGCAAAATCCTGCCTGTCTACACACCAGTTGATGCTGGAACAGGCGTGGGTAAGAAAAGCAATACGTTTTTCTCCGCCTCTGTCCAGCGCCGGGATGCTCCGCTCCAAAACCTCATGGATTTCCGCAATTCTCCCGGCTGCAAATTCCGCTGTTTTCTCATAATCATGGCCGCTTCCTACCGCACCGTCACAAGCTCCATAATCCGTATCCGGGCAGATAACGAGCAGATCCAGAGTCCTTCTCTCCAGCTGCTGCAAAGCTTCCTCTGTCATTTCACCCGTCACTGCGCCGTCCACCTGATAACCGTTTTTTTGCAGCCAGTCCGCTGCCCGCCTGGCCCCGGGCATTTTCATATCAAACAGGAACGCTGTTTTCATCACTTTTCTCCTCTCCCGCCCATCAGAAGGGCCAAACCTCTCCCTTAATATCCGTCATGACAAGCGCATCCTCAAAGCTGCGCTCCTGCGTAAACTGCCGGAAGGCAGCCGCTGCCGACTCCTCAGGTTCATAATGCCCCCGGTCCGCCTTTTTCCCTGACATATAAGATCGCACCCAGCCGGGATGATAAACCCGGAAGGTGTACCCTTCGGGACGCAGTTCATTGAACATCAGGCGCACCGTCATATTCAGCATCGCTTTGGAAACGCAATAGGAGGTGTCTCCATCCCCAGTCCTGTGAAGCATGGAAATACTCCCCGCTTCCGAAGAAAAGAAACACAGCCTCCGCCTGCCCGCCTTCATCAGCGGCAGAAACAGCTCCACAGTGCGCAGCGTCCCCACGGTATTCGTATTCAGCGTATCGTAAAATCCCTTTCTGCTGTCATCCCGGATGATTCCCGCACAGTTCACCAGAATGTCGATCCTATCCACAAGCTCCGAAGCTGTCCTGACCGCCTCCTGTACCGAAGCCGTATCAGACACATCCAAAAGAATGCATTCCACCTGTCCGGGGTATTTCTCCGCAAGCTCTGCAAGCGCTCCCCATTCAGGCATATACTGCCCCGCCAGCACCCGGAAGCCATGCGCGGCAAACTCTTCACACAGTGCAAAGCCCACTCCCCTGTCCGCTCCGGTGATAAATACATTTTCCATAACCCTGCAAGCCCTCCCCTTATAAAAAAGTTAATGTATCAACCTTTTGTTTTATTTACTGTTCATCTTATTCCTTATTGCAGAAAAAACTCACTTCACACCGCCTGCACACCAGAAAACCGCATTTCTGACAAGCTTCCGATATTCTTCATTCTCCCACACAGAGAGTATATGACCTGGTGTCAGGACACAGAGACGCCCCTTGCCTATGCTTCTCACATACCCTCCCATCTGCTTCCCTCCGCTCTCCGATACCGTTGAAAGAAGAGGCAGGATATCCGCCGCCAGATGATCCAGCTCATAATGCTCATCCCTGATTTCAAAATCATGTACGCCCTCTGTTACAGGATGTGTTCTGTCAACCGTTACCCTGACCGTACATCTGGGCGGATGCTTAACAAAGCTGTTCCCCACAAAATCCGTGTAGGCTTTATTCTCCTCCGCCTTAAAACTGTTGCCCGCATGAAGGGAAAGGAATCCGCCGCCCGCTTCCACATACTCCCGCAGCTCCTCCGGCCCGGCCTCCGTCACTCCCTCCTCAAACCAGGGCGCATCATTTGCCCCGGTAAGCGCATTCCCCTTGGCATTGATCACCACCGGGTACCGGCCCAGAAATGCCGGTGTCAGAATATCCTTGGCATCCCGGACAAAATCAAGCGCATGCCCTTCCTCTGCCAGAAAAGCAAGCCCCCTTTCCACAACCTCCGCAGGATGCCATTTATCATCGCAAAGTATAAGTATTTTCATAGTCCCCTCCCTGAAGCCGTTTTCTACGGCTTCCATCATTTATTATTATTACCTTTTCCGAAATGCATAACTGTCTCCGGCTGGTTTTATCTTTAATCTATCACCTTCCTCCTCTCCTGTCCACCCGGTTCCTCCTGTTTTTCCCACCTTTACCATTCCCCTGTCATACTCCCACATTAGAAAGGTCACCATTCCCGTAAGAACTTCCCATGCCCCCCATGAAAACCTCATAAAAACCACAAAAAAAGCAGCAGCGCCACAGCCCAAAATTTCCGGCTGCAGTCACCGCTGCTTCCTGTTTTATACACATTCAATATAAACAATTGCTGATAACAACCAGTCACTCCCGGCAGAAGCCTTATTTATCCAGGACCTGCCTCTCACCTCCGGGCTGAGTAGTGTATATCGTAAACTTCTTCTCCGCGAAGTCCGCCTCCAGCTCCGCCGTATAGCCGTTGCTTTCTCTCACAATGACAAGTTTTCCGTCCTCGCATTCCTTCATGGCAAAGCTTCCGTCAAACGCCGGGAAGGAATTCCTGAATTCCATCAGCCGGATCAGCTTCTCCACAACAGGACGCTTCACCTCTTCGGCAATTTCCTCTTCCGTGTAATAATGACGGTTGATATTTCTTCCCACCTTGGTTTCTTCCAGAAGCTTCAGATCGTTCTTCCCCGCCATCAGGCCCACATAATATACCTGCGGAATGCCGGGTGCAAAGAACTGGACCGCCCTTGCCAGGAGATATGCGTCATCATCATCGCCCAGCGCAGAATAATAGGTACAGTTTACCTGATAAATATCCAGATTATTGTAAGCGGCGGTATTGTAGATTTTCTTCACATTCGCGCCGTATTTGAAAATATCCTCCTTTGTCCGGTTGATTTCCTCATCCGGAAGCAGATCCTTCACATCCACAACGCCGATTCCGTCATGGGTATCCAGGGTGGTGAACTGCTTTCTGGGGCAGATTTCCAGCCAGTGCTTCAGATACTTTGTCTGTCCGTAATACAGCGCATTGATAAGCAGCATGGGCAGCGCAAAATCATACACATAATAGCCCTTATCCTCTATTTTCTTCTGCATCGTGTAATGCTCATGGATCTCCGGAAGGATTTCCACCTGATAAGGCTTCAGGATATCCGTGCACTCATCCAGCAGCTCCCAGATTTCAGGTTCGATGAAAAAGCAGCTGGTTCCCGCCTTCTTGGTTGCATAGGCAAAGGCATCCAGGCGGATCATGGCAGCGCCGTGCCTGCACATCCCCACAAGATTGTCCCTGATAAATTTCTTCGCGGTTTCCGACTTGCAGTTGATATCGATCTGCTCCTCATCAAAGGTACACCAAACCTTTTCCGTCGTCCCGTCCGCAAAATGTGCGTCCACATAAGGCGCGCGCGGTTTTCTTTTATAAATCACATCCACCTGCTCCTGTGTGGGCTCGCCGCCTTCCCAGAAATCCTTATAGCGGATGAACAGATCCTTATATTCCGAATCCTCCTTTTTTGCAAGAAAATCCTTATAATACTCGCTCTGCGCTGAAATATGGTTAATCATATAGTCAAACATCAGATAATATTTGTCCGCCAGCCGTTCCACATCCTCCCAGCCGCCGAAGGCCGGATCCACTTTGGTATAATCCATGGGCGCAAAGCCCCTGTCCCCTGAAGAGGGAAAAAAGGGAAGAATATGGACGCCGCCCACTGCATCCCTGAAATATTCGGAAAGTATTTTCTCCAGATCCTTCAGATTATGCCCCATGGAATCGGAGTACGTTATCAACATGACTTTATTTTCTAATTTTTTCATTTTACTGCCGCCTTTCAAACTTTATCTTGTAGTTCCGCCCTCCACAAAAGTAACGGGCAGAATAATCCGCCTTTCCACAGGCTTTTTCTCAATCAGCTTGATGAGCGTGTCCACACAGGTCACTGCCATTTCCTTTACCGGCTGCGCGATGCTGGACACCGGGTAATCCCCCACGTTCAGGATACGGAGCCCGTCATAGCCTATGATCTGTACGTCTTCCGGCACACGGATCCCCATCGCAGTCAGCTGCTTCTCTACCACAATGGCATGTACGTCGGAGCTGGTAAAAATACCGTCGTACAGGAAGCTTCCGCCCTTTACGCACTGCTCCAGGAAGCTGTTAATTTTATTCATCTGCTGCTTGGACAGCGTGGTTTCCTCTCCGAAATCCATCCGGGTAGCCTCCACGCCTCCCTGCTCACAGGTATCCACAAACGCTTTCCCTCTCTTCAGGGTTTCCCCCTCCACATTGGAACCGTTTCTGATGTAAATTACATTTTTGCAGCCTGTATCTATAAACTTCTGAGCAGCCAGGCGGCCGCCCATTTCATTATCGCTGGACACACAGCATATCTGATGCTTGAAATGTCTGTCTATGGAAACCAGAGGCATATCCGCCTCCAGATATTCATCCGTATTGCTGTAGGTAACGGCAATCAGGCCGTCTACCTTGTTCTGTTTTGCCATATTGATATAGGCAAGCTCCCTGTCCTCATTACAATGGGAATTGCATACAAGCAGCTTATAGCCGACCGCCGCCAGCACCTGCTCCACATAGTTCACCAGCAGGGCAAAAAATGGGTTGATTAAATCCGGAACAATAATCGCCGCCGTAAATGTCTGCTGGGCCTTCAGACCCCTGGCATAGGTATTTACCTGATAGCCCAGCCTGTGTATGGATTCCTCCACCCTCCGCCGGTTGTCAGCCTTGACATACATATTATTCAATACCTTTGATACTGTTCCCACTGATACGCCGGCATCCGCCGCTACATCCTTAATCGTTACCATTCTTACTTACCTCCCAGTGAATATCCGTCCGTTTTTCCAGGAACCGTTAATTCATTAACGTTCCTCCAAAATTCGACACTCTTCCTGTCATCATGATACCTTGCCCTCACTGTAATGGCAATCAGAAACTTTCTTAAATCAGTATCTTTTTCATCCAGCAGGCGCTGACAGCAGCCGCCTTCACTTTCCCGCTTTCCATTACCGGAAGCCCTCCGCAGGAATAAATAACCTCCCAGGATCCCTCGCAGGGAACCTGGCATTCCTGCTCCTTTCCCGACGGATTAATGATAACAAGCACCTTTTCCTCTGCCGAGCTTCTTTCAAAAACAAGCGGATACGTATGATCTCCGGCATACAGAAATTCAATTTTTCCGTCTCCCTGCAGGGCGCTGTGGGCCTGTCGCACAGAAATAAGTTTTTTTACCGTATTGTACAAAGAATCCGTTTCCTCCATCTGGGAAGCCACATCGGGCCTGTCATTTCCCGGATCCAGAGGGATATAAAGCGCCTCAGCAGGCGCGCTGGAAAATCCTGCGTTGGTGGATTTATCCCACTGCATCGGGCTTCTGCTCCCGGTTCTCTCATAGCCGCCCTCCACAGAAACCAGATCCTCCACATAACGCATGCCGATTTCATCCCCGTAATACAGAAACGGCGCTCCCGGCAGCGCGTAGATAAAAGCATATGCCAGCTTCATCTGGCGTGTGTCCAGCTGTTTTGAAATCCGGATCATGTCATGGTTACCCGAGGGCATGCACATCATGCCTTTTCCTCCGGCCGCCTTCTCATTTTCCTGATAATGCTTCACAAATACGGAAATGTCCCCTTTTCCTTCTTCATTGAAAAAAGGATGCTCTGTCCGGAACAGATCCATATAACCGGTATCGCCGAAATGCAGGAAAAAATCCATATGAAAGCCTGCCTTCAGCGATATCTCCGGCCTGCCCCATTCCGATACCAGGACTGCTTCCGGGAACTCCCGATCCAGAAAAGACCTTACCTCCTGCCACAGCCGGATGGTTTCCGTCTTGTCATCATCATTTTTCACCAGAGAACCGGCCATATCCACTCGGAAGCCGTCACAGCCCAGGCCCAGCCAGAAGCGCATGATATTCATCAGCTCCTCCCTGGAAGCCCGCGGCCCCGGCGCGTCCACCGGCTGCTGCCACGCTGGATCATCTATCCTGGCAAAGCCGTAATTTAACGCCGGCTGCGTACTGAAGCAGTTTACCCCGCAGGTTCCGTACCTGGGGGAAATCCCCCGAAGGATGCTCACGATCCCCCGGACATTTTCCATCCGCTTATAGGGACTGTCCGTCCACACATACCGGTCAGTATACTCGTTTTTTTCTGCCTTCATGGATTCCAGGAACCAGGGATGCGTCACTGCCGTATGCCCCGGCACCAGATCCAACAAAACATGCATCCCATAAGAATGCGCCTTTTCAAATAACCGCTTCAAGTCCTCATTGGTTCCGTATCTGGGAGCTACCCTGTAGTAATCCGCCACATCATACCCCGCATCATAAAAAGGAGAATCAAAGCAGGGATTGATCCAGATGGCGTTCATCCCCAGCTCCCTGATATAATCAAGCTTCTCCATCAGGCCGGGAATGTCTCCGATGCCGTCTCCATTGCTGTCCTTAAAGCTCTGAGGATACACCTCATAAAATATTGCTTTTTTTAACCATTCAGCCATATTCTGCTCCCACTGTCCCGTACCATCACGGTTACATTTTTTTATATATCGTGTAAAGGGCTTACCCACACCGCCGTCCGCCGGGACAGCGGGTGAAGAACCGGGAAAAAGCCCTTTCCGTAAAAAATCAGGATTTTACCGCACCGGCAACCACTCCTGCGATAATGTACTTCTGCAGGAACAGATAAAGGATGATTACCGGAATGACAACCATAATCAGGGACGCCATAATCAGTCCCAAATCCGAAGAATAGGTGCCATAGAACATCTGTGTTGCGATGGGCAGTGTATACAGCTCCTTCTTTGTCAAAATCAGGGAAGGAAGAAGGAAGTCATTCCACAGGGCCATGGCATACAGGATAACCAGCGTCGCCGTGGTAGGCTTAAGCAGCGGCAACACTACCCGGAAAAAGGTCTGATGCCTGGAGCAGCCGTCAAGCCGCGCCGCTTCCTCCAGCGACAAAGGGATACTGCTCTTGATGAAGCCGTGGTACATGAATACAGACATGGCCGTGGAAAATCCCACATGCATCAGAATCAGCGTCAGTCTGTGGTTCAGCAGGTGCAGCTGTCCGCCGTAAATGGAAACCAGCGGAATCATGATTACCTGGAACGGAATTACCATGGAAGCAATCATCAGGGAAAAGAAAATTTTATTCAGCTTGTAATCAGTACGCACGAAAATGTATGCGCACATGGAAGAAACAATGATTATCAAAAGAACGCTGATGCCCGTGATGCACAGGGAGTTCATAAACGTCCTGGGGAAATTCATTTTCGTAAAGGCCTGCAGATAGTTGGTAACGGATGCGCCGTTGGTTCCAATCAGGGCAAGAGGTTCCTTGATAATATCTCTTTTTGTCTTAAAGGAGTTGATTACCACCATAACAAAGGGGAACATGTAGATGATAAAGCATGCCAGCAATACGATCATCTTTAATACCAAAGAGACTTTTTTCTTAATAAATCCTTTTGTATTCAGATCCATTATGCTTCTACCTCCTTACTCTTACCGATGAATGCCTGCGTAACTGCGATAATTGCAATTACAAGGAACAGGATTAGGGCTTCCGCCTGGCCAAGGCCGTATTTCTTGGATGAGAATGCCATATTGTAAACGTACATGGCCGCCAGGGTTGTGGAACCGTAAGGGCCGCCTTCCGTCAGGGATATGTTCACATCGTAGGTTACAAATGCCCTCGTGATTGCAAGGAAGAAACAGATGGTAAAGGTTCCTGCCATCATGGGGAGGGTGATATAACGCGTGGTTTTCTTTTCATCACAGCCGTCGATCTTGGCCGCTTCCTTCAGGTCATCGGATACGCCCATAAGGCCTGCGATATAAATCAGCATCAGATAACCGGACAGCTGCCACACTGTTACGATAATCAATGCCCAGAAGGCCTTGATCGGGTCGGACAGCCAGGAGGTGGAAAACAGGCTGAAGCCTGTGGCATCGCCGATTACAAGAATCGCCTGTTTGAATACGAATTGCCAGATATAACCAAGTACGATACCGCCAATCAGGTTAGGGGTAAAAAATGCCGCCCGGAAAAAATTACTTCCTTTTATTTTGCTCGTCACCAGATATGCCAGGCCAAAGGCCACCACATTGGCGAGGATTACGGCAACAAAGGCATACAGGATGGTCCTTCCCAGGGAAACCCAAAAGCTTCCATCCTGGAACAGCGCCACATAATTTTCCAGCCCTACGAAGGGAATGCTGCTGGAAATACCGTCCCAGCCCGTGAAGGTCAGATAAAGACCAAACAGGAAGGGGACAATGACTACTGCTGAAAACAATATTACAGCAGGACCCGCAAAGCTGAGAAACATCATCGCTTTGTAATGGAACTTATTCTGATTCTGCATTGAATCGCTCCTCTCTTCTCTATGGGAGAACCCGGAGCGCGTCTGAAAACTACAGGAGCCGGTGTGATGCCCTGCCCACAATCCGCTGTTAATAATTTTCAGACACGCCCCGGAAAAAAGGGCCGGACCCTTTCAGATCCGGCCCTTCGTTTTCAGCCATATTTCAAAAAATATACCTATTTACTGTGCCTTCCAGTATGCCGCAATGTTGTCTGCAAGCTGGTCCCTGCTTTCCTGGCCGCCCAGGTATTTCTGCATCTCGGCGCCCATTTCTTTCCAGTGGTCTCCGGGATATTCCGGATATCCGGGAATCAGGTTGCCTTCATTTGCATAGCTCTGTACGGAACGTCCCATGGGATTGGTTACTTCCATGGCGATATTGGAGAATGCGGGAACAAGGCTGCACTGGTTTACAAGGAAATCCTGTCCTTTTTCATCATATACAAGCCAGTTCAGGAAATCTTTTGCTGCCTGCTGCTGTGCTTCGCTGTTGTACTTGGTATCAATCATGCAGTACTTGCTTGCGCCGCCGGCCAGCTTGTCAACTGCACCGTTGGAGCTGTCAGGCTGTGCTACGGGCATAATTCCGTATTCGCTTCCTTCTACCGCAAAGTCTGACATTTCAGCCCATGCCCAGTTTCCGTTGAACCAGAATGCAATGTCGCCTTCTGCCAGGGAAACAGCGTTGTTGTTGTAATCAGCTGCCAGAGGATCCGCGCCGTTCATATTGTATTTCATTAATACATCAAAGGTATCCATGAGGGAGTTCCATCTTGCATTGGTCTTCAAATCTTCAGTACCTGCCTTCAGGCCGTCAAGGAATGCTGTTGCGCCTTCCAGGGTGCCGTCCTGTTCCTCATATACCTGTGTCAGATAATGTCCGCCCAGTGACCAGTCTTCCATATTCAGGGCAACCGGTGTTTCCATGCCGCCGGCAACCAGCTTGTCAAGCAGTGCGGTAAAGTCATCCAGGGATTTCACAGCCGTAGGGTCAAAGGCCTCTCCCGTAGCCGCTTCAATTGCTGTCTTGTTATACATAAGGCCGCGGGCTTCAATACAGAAGGGGAAGCCAATCAGCCTGCCGTTGTAATTGCATCCGTAATCGGAGCCGCCGTCCTTGGCCCAGTCTTCGCCTGACAGGTCCAGCGCATATTCATCCAGCATAATGATATCCTGAATGTCTCCCATGAAGATGGTCGGTACTTCGCCGGAAGCATATCTCTTGGTAATATCCTGGGAAGGTGAATCGCCGACGGTTACGGAAACCTCTACATCCACGCCTGTCAGCTCTTTATATTCCTGTGCCAGCTCTTCCCACTGTGTCTGAATCTCGCTCTTGGTATTCAGAATGGTAATCTTCACACCGTCCGTGGATGTATTCGTGGAAGCTGCCGCGCTTCCTTCCTCCACAGCTGCTGCACTGTCTCCCGCTGCTGTGCTCTCACCTGTGGATGAGCTGCTCCCGCCGCATCCTGCAAGCACTGTTGCCACCATGGCAACTGAAAGAATTGCACTGAGTAATTTCTTCTTCATCTTCTTACTCCTCCTTAAAATTGGGTAGCAGATATCTCTTCTGCTTACTGATTACAATTATGTCACATTTACTCTGTAATAATTGTCTGCATGAACTTGAATCGATTCATATCGTGCTTTAACAATACCACCCTGCAATATAATTGTCAATAACTTATTTTAATTTTTTTGTATATAAATGATATTTTTATATATTCAGCCTCATAAAATACATCTATAATTGTGCACTTTGAAAATATAAAACGATTCATAAATTGTTATTTTACATTTTTGCACCATTTTGTGAATCGATTCACTTATTGTTGATATTTTATACGCCTGCAACGGAAGCATTAAGCCTGTAGAATCACCGTTTCTTCCTTCCCCGGCAGCCGCATTTCCTCTTCGTCAGGCTCGTCATCTGCCGGATAAAATAAGTATCCGGCAGTAATTTTTTTACTTTTGAAATCAATTGTGGAAAAAAAGTGAACTTTACATACAAGTGAAACAGACACAGATGTGACAGATTTTTACCCGATAAAAAATACGCCGGCTTATACTGCTTCCTGTAAAAACAGGCACGAAAGTATAACCGGCTATATCATATTATCATATAACAGTCCGCAACAGATTACATCATGAATTTTTGCCATACATCTTTGCCATACATCAGTCCGGCAATGTATCAGGTAGTCTCCCTGCGTATCAGAGTAACCGGAAGGGTTGTACGGCTTGGCACCAGTTCATTACGGTTTGCCCGGATAAGCATCTCCACCGCAAGCTGTGCCATTTCGTCCACAGGCTGCCGGATCGTGGTAATGCTCGGTGTGGTCATGGAAGCGAGGCCGCAGTCGTCAAAGCCCACCACCTTCACCTGCTCCGGAATACGGATCCCCTTTTTGCCGCAGATCTGTATGACCTGAGCGGCAATAACGTCGCTGCTTGCAAAAATACCGTCAATCTCCGGATGAGCCTCCAGTATCTTTTCTATATAGCTGTGATAATCCAGGGAAGCATATAACCCGGCATCCTTTTCCCGTCCCGGATCCAGAAACTCCAGGCCCTCGCGCAGACAAACCTCCATGAAGCCCAGCGCTCTGTCATCAGCGGGCATATTTTCCTCATTTTCTCCGCCCAGATATACCACTTTCCTGCAACCGCGCTCTAAAAGGTGTTTAGCCGCCAGACGGCCACCCTGGCGGTTATCACATTCCACCGCAGCCGTCCCGCTTTCAAGAAACCGTTCCACCGTAACCAGCGGCACGCCCAGTCCTTCAAAACACTGCGTTTCCACCCTGCCGCTGCACAGAATAATTCCTGCCACACGGCTGCCCTTACACATTTCCAGGTATCTGTCCTCTTTTTCGTCCCGCTCTCCGGAATTAAAAAGAAGAAGCTTATAGCCGCTTTTGTAAGCCGCCGTTTCCAGACTGCTCAGAAGTCTGGCAAAATAAGGATGATCAATGTGAGGCACAATCACACCGATTGTATTTGTCGTCTGTTTGGAAAGGGATCTTGCAAGCTCATTGGGCTGATAATTCAGCCTCTTCATCGCTTCATAAACCCTTTCCCTCGCATCTGCGCTGATATAGCCGCGATTATTCAATACTCTGGAAACCGTGCTTACAGTCAGCCCGGTTTCCTTCGCCACATCCTTCAGTGTTGCCATACTCTCCTCCGGTCAGCCGCTTTCAAATGCCGCTTTTTCAATCCTTTACCTGAATTTTTATTTATTATACGTAATTGTTCAGTATCCCTCACAGTTACTGCTAAAATCCATTCTAAATCACCTTTGGCGATGGATTTCAGCGCTCCTGAAGCACTTCCTTACAGTTATAATGTCGTCTCAGCATTATTATATCATAAAGAAGGAAAGGCGCAATCTTCTGTTCCAAATGCAGACCGTTGCCATAAAAGGCTGCCGCAACGCAAATCCCAGGCTGCATCTCCCAAAAACCACACTTTTTCCTCACATAGTTTTCTATAACAAAAAAAACCGTATGGGTCATCGCTGGCCCATCCGGATTATGAAAAAGAAGGGGGGGGTTAGGGACGTTCCTCCGGGGGGAATCCTTTGGAGCGCCCCTTATTTCTATGGTAACGATATCTTCCGGGTTGAAAGATATCGGGAGGGGGCTGTTTACAGCAAGACAATTTATTTATAAAAAAGGGGGGGTTCACCGCCGTCAAACAACTGTCCAAACACAAAGAAAAGGGAGGGGGAAAAAGTGTTCTATGGAGCTGTTCTGGGGAGACAGCGGTGTTTTTATTGGGGTATGTCTTACTGTGCTTAGATAATAACATGGTTTTTTTTCTATGTCAATCGGTTGTCATAAGAATCGTTGTTTTCCACAAGTGTTTCCTTTTTCAGATTCAGTTTTTGTTAATTTTTTAACCCTCTTTTTTTCACCACTTGTGCCGTTTTCCGCACTTTGTCATGTTTCTTTCTGGAATCAGCGCCGAATTTGTCCGATTTTTCTCCGACAGTTTCTTATGACAAGCGGTTGACATTCCTTATTTACATAAAATTTATCTGTATTTTTGCAGGTCCAGCCGCTCATATTGCTCTGTCGGCGCATCATGGGCTTCCATCTGTTTAGCCAGTTCCCTGCATAGCCGCTCCTCCAGGGCTTCATTTTCTATCGGCGCAAGCTGCCCTGGATCCTCCAGGGTATCATACAGGCGGCTGATACCCAGATCCAGATAAGGCGGCTCCTCATGCTCCTGAACCAGCTGCAGCCGGTAAACCGGAATAGGACACTGCTTCAAATACCTCCCGCAAGTAACAACCTGGGGCGTATCGCAGCCAAGGTAGCGTTCATAGGTGGTAAGCGAAGCCATGTAGGCATTCAGGGGTGCATTTCCTTTCCCTGCTGTCCGGAAATAGGTATATCTTCCGTCTGTAATATTCACAGGCTGGCCGAACCAGCCATAAATTGCGTAATCCCTGATTTTTTCCGCTTCCCCTTTTATCAGAGGCATCCACGATTTACCATGGATAGGAGTGCGGTATATCTGCGCATCCACGCCAAAGCATTCCAGAAGGGTGGGAAACAGATCAGTATTCTGGGTAAGAGCTCCAATGTGTTCTCCCGCCCTGAAATCCCCAGGCATATGGACCAGAAGCGGTATTCTGCACATCTCATCCCATGCATGATATCTGTTTTTACCAGTCACTCCATGTTCTCCCAGCATATGTCCGTGATCTGAGGTAAAAATAATACAGGTATCCTCCCACATACCCTGCCTGTCAATCTCATCCAGCAGCTTGCCCAGCCATTTATCCGCCATGGAAAGCGTAGCGCAGTACTGGTTTCTCAGGTGTTCCACCGCTTCCGGCGTTTCCTGATCATTCAGTGCGCTATAGCGCGGCCATTCGTAAAAACCATCAAAGTCATCGGGATACATAGCCCGGAATTCCTCCGATGCGTCAAAAGGCTCATGGGGATCAAAAGCCTCCACAGTCAGGAAAAAATTATCTTCGCCTTCATTCTGCTGCAACCAGTCCACAGCCGAGGCAAAGGTTCTTGGCGTCGGCCGGTCTGCATCGGTATGAAAACGGGTGCGGTTACACTGATACTGGCGGAACACCGTACCAAGATGAGGCTCCGGACTGCCGGGATCGCGGATGCTGGAAACCCATACATCAGTCTCCTGCCCCCTCTGGAAATCCCAGGTCTGATACTGCTGGAGGTATCCTTCCCCGCCAATCTCCATGTAATGGCTGTGATCCGTAACTATATGGGTAAAAATTCCGTTTTCCCGCAGAATACGCGGAAGTGTCACATCGTAAGGCTCCACCGGTCCCCATCCCCTCTCCAGGAAGTTCACTCTGCCAGTGAGAATATCCCGCCTGGCCGGCATACAGGGCGCCGAGGCAATAAAATGATTATCAAAAACCAGGCTTCTTTCCGCCAGTCTGTCTATATTGGGCGTTGAGGCCTTTGCTTCCGGTCGGTACAGTCTCAGCATATGCCTGCAGCAGGTATCCATCATAATCAGAATTGCTTTCATATTCTGTCTTCCCTTCCGCCCGCTGCTGCATTTTCAAAAAAGCTGCAGCAGGCTTACCTTAATGGCCCTTCCGGAAATACCTCCAAAGCTAATCTGAAGGACTGACCGGAAAGGCCGGTTTTTTTATTTATTTGGAAGCAATAAATGCATCCAGCTGTGCCTGTTTTTCCTGAATTACCTTGTCAAGACCAGCCTTCTTCAAAGCTTCGTTCATTTCAGGAATGGCGGTTTCGGGATCAACAGCACCTGAACCAATGGCATCGATATATTTGTCTCTCACATTGGTGAGCGCAGAAATCTCCGTCAGCACCTTGGAATTGTCAAAGATAAAGCCTGTGGAAATCAGCGGTTCGGCAGAATTGAACTCTCTATATTCATCCCAGATAGAAGGATCGTTTCCCTCCCACACATAGGCAATGGTCTGGTTTGGCATTTCATACCCCATATTAAGGCCATAGGTTTTATTCTGTACATTGACGCCTTCCGGATAGGTAATAATGCCTTTTTCCTTGTCAGCAAATACATAATGCTTTCCTTCGATTCCCCAGTTGAACAGATTCATCAGCTCAGGGCTGGAATACATATAATCCAAAACCTGCATAACGCGTTCGGGGTATTTACAGTTTTTACCGATGCCCCATCCAATCCAGGCCATCTGAGAGGTAGCGCGGAATGTATCGGTAAGAGGTGCGTAAACCATTTCATAGCCGGTATCCAGGGAGTCCTGCAAATCCACACCGGGCTTGGTGGGCGTAAAATAGGAAAATGCGGTTCCCGCTTTCACCTGCGGCTTCTTACCATCATTCATGGTTGCACAGTCCTTGGAAATGTAGCCCTTCTGCGCATACTCATAGATGACCTGTGCATTGTGCTTAAACTGCTCTGTTTCATAATAATTTACCACCTTGCCGTCTTTATCCTCCGGCATAATCACACCGAAGCCGTCGGAAAGATTGTCACACCATATAGACGCCACAGCAGGCGTTTCCCCTTTTCTGCCCGCCAGCATAACCATTTCCGGATGCGCCGCCTTTACCTTTTCATAAACTGGACCCAGATCGTCGATGGAATGGATATCATCCACGGTAAAACCGGCTTCCTCCAGCATATCCTTCCTCATCATAACCGCAGCATCCACGGAATACTCCTTGAATACGGGAACGCCATAAATTCTGCCGCCCACATTGCAGACATTGAGTGTATCCTCTCCAAGCACCTCTTTCATGTTCTTACCATACTTATCAATCAAATCCTTCATATCAATGATCTGGCCGTTATTCAAATAGCTGGCACCATTGCCATAAATAACAGGGACCATGTCTAACGGCTCATCCCCGGAAAGCATCAGATTCAGCTTCTGCGTGTACTCTCCCCAGGAAAATCCGATGATATCAATTGTGCAATTGAATTTCGGCTGCAGGATTTTGTTCATTTCCGCTTCCACCAGATCTGTATCCTGATAGGTGGCCCCGATATAGGCCCAGGTAATAGTGTATGGCTCCAAAGCATCTGCCCCGCTCCCCTGCGCCGCTGCACTTTCCGGGTTTTCCGTACCTGCTGTCTGTGAGGCGGTGCCGTTGTCAGCCGTTTTTCCGCCGCAGCCTGCCGCTGAGAGCACCATAGCCGCCGAAAGCAGGACAGCCATTGCTTTTTTGATAAATTTTTTCTTTTTCATTTCCCAGTCTCCTTTTTCTTATCTGTAATATTCTTCATTTTAATTTATCTGCCTGCTGATACAGACAGAATTTCTTACTGTAATACCGTGTGCGGACTATTTTAGCCACCACTCCGACACGACAGTGGCATACAAACGGCGGGAATCTCTTTTCCGGGCATACTTAGCCCTTTACGGCCCCCAGCGCAATCCCCTTCTGGAAATACTTCTGCAGGAAAGGATAGATAACAAGCATCGGCAGCATCGCCACGAAGGCAATAGCCATCCGAACCGAAGTGGAAGGCAGCTGGGAAAGATCCGCGCTGACGGAACCTGCCACCGAATTGGAAGACAGAAATTCTATCTTTGATATCATTTCGTTAAGCAGGTTTTGGATGCTGTAAAGCGCATAACCCTTATCCCCCGACAGATAGTACAGACCGTTCGTCCAGTCATTCCAGTAGCTCAATGCCGAAAATAAGCCCATGGTCACCATGATTGGCTTCCCCAGCGGCACCACGATGGAAGAAAAAATTTTCATATGTCCCGCCCCATCAATCTTGGCAGCTTCATACAACGCTTCCGGTATGCTTGTCTGGTAAAAGGTCCTGATAAGCAGAACATTCATGGCACTCATTAAAAAATTAGGTACTATCAGCGCAAACAGTGTATTTTTGATATGAAAGGTTCCCGTATACATCAGGTAGGTGGGAACCAGGCCGCCGTTAAAAAGCATAGTGAAAAATACGTAAAATGTCAGCGCCGTTTTCCCCGGCAGCTCCTTCAAAGACAAACCATAGGCCAGCAGGGAAGAGAGCATGATGTTGATAAAGGTACCGATAGCCGTAACTAGTATGGTAATACCGTAAGCCCTGAAAATCTGCCCTTTTTGATTCCAGATGTAGGCATAAGCCGAAAGGCTGAACTTTTCCGGCAGAAAGGCATAGCCATTCTGAATCAGCGTATTTTCCTCCGTAATGGATGACATGAACAGAAGAAGAAAGGGCAGTATAACGCAGGCTGTCATCAGAAGAAGTATGCTATTGGCAAATATCTGAAATTTGCGGTTGTGTCGTGTCATTTTATCTGTTCCTCCTTAGAACAGCGCATTTTCTGCGCTCGTCTTCCTCACAATCAGATTGGATATCATTACAAGGATAAAGCCAACCACCGACTGATAAAAGCCCGCAGCTGCTGCCATGCCGGAATTGCCAAGCTGAAGCAGCGCCCGGTAGACGTAGGTGTCGATGACATTCGTCGTATCGTAGAGCTGTCCTGAATTCATGGGCACCTGGTAAAAAAGGCCGAAATCCGCATAAAAAATCTTTCCGATATTCAGCAGTGTCAGTGTGATCACCGTTCCCTTCAGGCAGGGCAGCGTCACATGACGAATCTTCTTCCAAAGCCCTGCGCCGTCCAGGCTTGCGGCCTCGTACAGCGACTTGTCAATGCCGTTGATGGTGGAAATATATATCAGGCAGCCATAGCCAATCCCTTTCCACGTATGAACAAACACAAGAATGAAGGGCCAGTATTTCGGCTGTGTGTACCAGCTCACCGGCTCTTTTCCAAGCAGTGGCAGAATGGAGTTATTCACCAGCCCGTGTTCCGCTCCAAGAAAAGCATATACAATATAGCTGACAATGACAATCGACATCAGAAAAGGTACCAGGATAGCGCTCTGATACAGCTTTTTCAGTGTTTTGTCCGCCACCTCCGTAATCAGGATTGCCAGAAAAATCCCCAGAACAATACCGATTACAATAAAGGCCAGATTGTAAAGGATCGTATTTCTTGTAATTACCGCCGCTTCGTCCGTGGTGAAGAGGAATTCAAAATTCTTCAGCCCCACCCACGGGCTTTTCCAAATGCCCGTGGAAAAATTTACCTGCTTGAACGCTACCACAAGCCCTGCCATGGGCATATAGTTGTTGATGAACAGATACAGCAGGCCCGGCAGCATCATCAGATAGACCGGCAGGAATTTCTTCCATCTCCCTTTTCTTTTTATAACCTTAGTCTGCATCACAAACCTCCCAAGTTTCATTTCTGAAACGTTGTCTGCTTCATATTCCACCTGCGGCCTCCCGGGTTGTCTGCCATCAGGTGTATTCTTACTATACATCTGGAGGAAATGTGTTTCTAACACTATCCCGGACAAAAATGGCAAAATCCAGACATGGGGATGGTAAAAGAAAAGCCTGCCGCCGGAGTTTCCATGATTGCTTCGGGGCCAGGCTTTGTGATAGCAGAGAAATGTATATAGAACTGCACGGCTCCTGAGGTTATTGTAAATGAATCCGTTATGGACTTGCCTCGGTTCCGTTGGACGGGGCAGTTCTGTGGCTTTTCCGGTACTCATTCGGAGTCATTCCGGTATTTTTCCGGAAGAGTTTGGTAAAGTAGGAAAAATTGGTATAGCCTGCCTCCATGGCAATCTGGTTGACGGGCCTGGCTGTGGATGCCAGCAGTTGTCTGGCCTTGGCCATTTTTCGTTCGGTCAGATAGCTGCCGATGGAAAATCCGGTTTCCTGCTTGAAAAGTTTAGCCAGGTAATCGGCATTGAGGAATACCAGGGCGGCGAAGTCTTCCCGGGTCAGGTCTTCGTCAAGGTGTTCCTCAATGTAGTCCTTTATCGTGTCCACCACGGTTTTTTCCTGGTTGATGAACCGGATATACTGGGATACCTTACGGACAGCGCTTTCCGTGTATTTCCTGCAGTGGTGGAGGGAACGGAGGGCGTCGCGGTAGTCGGCGAACTCAGGTTCCTTCATAAGACGGTTCAGGGAAATATTCTTTTTATGGAGGGCGGAGTAAAGCATTTGCTGGAAATCCCCCAGGAAAAGCTTCAGCGTGTTAGCATTACAGTCTCCGCTGATGCCCAGACTTTTTTCATACAGGCTGATTTCCGTAAGCAGTCTGTCGGTTTCACCCTGAAGAAGAAGCTCCTCCCAGGCACGGAACGCAGGCTCCACATAAGGTATCTCTTTTTCCTCGTAGTCCGCGAGAAATTTAACCTTTTGTATGCCAAGGACATCGTCCTCCTGCATATGGATGACGGCGCGGGCTTCTAACGTAATTCCGGCCAGATTTTTTTCGCCGCCGATATAGCAGCTTACCTTGCTGTGCATGACGCGTTCTATCTGCCCGATATACTCTTCTCCCAGCCTTTGCAGGATTCCACGGCTGTCTTCCCAGGCACCGGATTCCGGGTGGGAAAGAACCATGTTCCATTGGGACGCATCCTCGGTATCGGTGCGGAAAAGCGCCTGTACCTCATAGCCCTCCCGGGAAAAAAGCTCCTGGGTAATGTTTCCCATAAGGAAATCGAACATCCCCCGCTCCAGCTTTTCGTAAATGGTCTCGTAGTCATATACGGAGATACAGATATAGAGAAAACGTTCTGTCTCTTCGTATTTTATACCGAATATTTCCGACCAGCGTGTAATGGATTTTTCATCCGCCTCCTCCAGAAGCAGTTTTTTCCAAAAGCTTTCTTTTCTGACCTCCCGGGAGGTGAGCCATTTTTCCAGGCCGGCATGATAGGCCTCTTCCCGGGAAATTTCTTCCGCTGCCCTGGTAAGAAGGCTTTCCAGCCTGGGAAACGAGACAGGCTTCAGAAGATAGTCAAAGCTCTGAAGGGTAACCGCCTTCTGTGCATAGGTAAAATCTGCATAGCTTGTGAGGAAAATGACCTTTGCCGCATTTCCCTGCCCCCTTGCCCATTCCACCAGATCAAGCCCGGATTCCTTTCCCATTTCAATATCGCAGAGTATGATCTGTATGGGGATATTTTCCATAATCTGTCTTGCAGAGGAGGCATCCAGCGCCGTGTAGATGCCGTCTATGCCTGTTTTTTCCCAGTCAATCATTGTTTTAACAGCCTCTACAATATAATAATCATCATCTACCAGAAGTATATTCATTGCTGTTTTCTTCTCCTTTAAGCACAATGGTAATAAGCACGCGCGCGCCGCCCTCTTCCCTGTTTTCAAAAAGGACACGGGCACTGGAGCCATAGATGCGGGACAGCCTCTGTATACAGTTCCGGATGCCGATGCGGGTTCCTTTCTCGGTTACAATATCCTTGTCCTGCCGGAGACTTTCCAGAACATTGTCTGAAAAACCAATGCCATTATCTTCAATTTTTATTTCCACAAATTCTTCGCCCTGCTGCTTTTTCCTGGCCGCCGCTGCCAGGATCTGTATGGTTTTTCCACTGCCGGCTGCGTATTTAACGGAGTTTTCCACAAAGGTATGCAGGAGAAGAGGCGGAATCTTAATATCCTCCAGCCCCTCCCCTTTTTCCAGATGGAAGGTCAGGCGGTCCTTGTAACGAATACGGCAGATTTCCAGGTAGTTGCCTACATGCTTCATCTCCTCCGTGAGGCAGACCATGTTGGAATCGGAACGGAAGATATAGCGGAAGTAGTCGGATACACAAGCTGAAAGCTGCTGTATGGTATCGTCCTCTCCCATCGCCGCCATATTATAAATGAGACTCATGCAGTTAATATAAAAATGAGGCTGTATCTGCAGATGCATATAATCAAGCTGCAGCTTCTGCTGGGCCAGCTGTTGTTCATACATCTGTATTTTCAATTCCTTCATTTGCCCGCAGATGCTTTGGAACAGTTCATTTGCCTCCGCCAGTTCTGCAATATCCACATTATCGAAATAGACATCCTGACTGTCCTCCCTGATTTTGGTCAGGTTGTCGCTGAAGTACTTCATAGGCTCTATCATACGTTTTTTTACCCGGTAGAGAAGAAGGGCTGCAATACAGATCCCCGCCAGAATAAACAAAATGATGATCAGCTGGAAAATCACCACATTTACCATGCTTCTGTTGTTCTGGACCACAACACTGATTCCGAAGCCGGCATAATCCAGCGGCTGATGGATCATGGTATATTTCATGCCGAAAACATTTTCATCCAGACGGCTTTTCCCGGTATCCGGATTATAAAAACCACTCTCCTTAAGCCTGTCCAGGCAGCCGCTGGGACGGCCATCCTCCGTCACCAGCGTCACGAAGGAATCCTTTCCCAGATGGATCACGTTGGCAGAATCCGCCAGCTTCTGCGCATCAATAAAACAGCAGGCATACCATTCGTCAAAAAAGATATAATTGAGCGCATACTGTTTTCCGTCAATGCCGGCAAGCCACCATTTCTTTCTGGCATTCAGCCCGCCTGCTTCGTAATCCGTCCTGATATATTGAGCCATATTTTCCTTCAGCGCGGCAAATTCTTTAATTTCCATTTCACCGCGCTCCGAGGAGGCAAAGTAATCCAGCTCTGGGTAATAAATGAAGAACTGGAAGTCCCCTCCCAGCTTGGTGCGGTAAAATTCCAGCTTTTCATTGATTTTCTGCACCGCCTGGATAAACAGCAGCTTATCCGAGGTGTAACGGGTCATCGCCACATCTTTGTCCTGAAAGACAAGTTCCCCCAAATAATCATTGATATCTCTGAAGGAGGCGTCCATCTGTGCCGCATAAAATTCCGTCGTTGACCGGATGGATTCCTCCGCCTGTTTTCTGATATAGCCTGACAAAAACGCGCTGACAATAATTCCCACCGCCACAATGCCCATAAGAACGGCTGCCATACGGAAAATCATTCTGCTCAGTGAAGTTTTGCCCGCTGCAGCCCGGGATATCTTTTCTTTTTTCATGGTGTAATCAATTCCTTCCGGTAATGGCCTTTCTGATAATTCGTTGTTCGTTTAAAAATACCGGCGTACAATATAACAGCAGCCCGGCAGGCTGCTGTTATATAAAGGCTTCCATATATTGGAGGAAACTCCGATCTCATTCAAATGCTCAGCGCTTCCCATGCATCTGGGCATGTTCCTTTTTCAGTTCTTCGAACAGCTGCAGGGAACTCCAGACCTGATTGGTTTCCGTAAGGACAGCCTTCAGGCCTACCCCAGCCAGTCCGTTCTGACGGAAGGCGTCCAGTGCCTTATCGATATCGTCTCCGATGAATCCCGCAAAAACCACCATTTCCTGCTCCAGCTGGGGGCCTTCATATACTTTTCCCAGCGGAAGGATTCCCGGTAGTCCGGCAAGATAGCCCAACGGATATCCGTATTCTTCCTTTTTTACTTCACGAATCCGAAACGGCAGCTTTTCCAGGGCTTTATGCGCCTGTGCCAGCCGGATTCCTTCAAAATGATACAGCAGGACCATTTTCTCCATATTCGCTCCCATCTGCGTGCCGGGCACGCGCTTCCTTGGCTGCGGCGGCTGAAGCTGCAGCGTTTTGTCCCGTCACAGCTGCCGCACCGTCAGCTTATTTTAAAAATTTCCGCATCAGCTTATCCTTCGTTTTCGTATATGGCATATAGCGGATAGGCAAATCCATCCAGGTGGATTTATTCACAACGGACTTTGCATGGCTGAAGGTTTCGAAGCTCTTTTTTCCATGATAGGAGCCCATGCCGCTCGCCCCCACGCCGCCGAAGCCCATACGGGAAGTGGCAAGATGGATGATGGTATCGTTGATGCAGCCGCCGCCGAAGGAAAGACTGCCCGTAATCCGATCTGCCGTCTCCCTGCTGTTTGTAAACAGGTACAGCGCAAGCGGTTTGGGCCTGTCCGTCACGAACCGCTCCACCTCGCTGATATCCCGGAACGTCATTACCGGCAGCACAGGCCCGAAAATTTCCTCCTGCATCACCGGCGCATCCGGGCTTACATCCTTTAAAACCGTAGGCGCGATCTGTAAAGTTTCCCGTTTTCCGCAGCCACCGGTGACAATCTTCTCGCCCTGCACAAGACCCAATACCCGATCATAATGCTTTTCATTGATCATTTTGGGATAATCAGGGTTGCTGAAGGGCTGTTTCCCGATCATTTTATCAATCCATTTCACCAGATAACCGATGAACTCCTCCTTCACCGATTCATGGACAAAACAGTAATCCGGGGCTACGCAGGTCTGTCCGCTGTTTAAAAACTTGCCGAACACAATCCTTTTTGCCGCCAGGGAAAGCTTTGCATCCCGATCCACAATACAGGGGCTTTTTCCTCCCAGCTCCAGCGTGACAGGAGTCAGGTGGGCTGCGGCCTTTTCCATCACCAGGCGTCCCACCGCCACGCTTCCGGTAAAGAAAATATAGTCAAACTTCTGTTCCAGGAGCCGGGCGTTTTCCTGCCTGCCGCCCTCCACCACCGCCACATAATCCTCCTGGAAGGTCTCGCTGATAATCCTTTTGAGAATGGCAGAGGTTGCCGGCGCATAGGCCGAGGGCTTAATAATACAGCAGTTACCTGCCGCAATGGCTCCCGCCGCAGGCTCCAGGGACAGCATAAAGGGATAATTCCAGGGAGACATGACAAGCGCCGCGCCGTAAGGCTCCTGCACCACATAGCTTTTGGCATGAAACTGCGCCAGCGGCGTGCGCACCCGTCTGGTTTTGCTCCACACGGCAGTGTTCTTTATGAGAAAACGAAGCTCGCTCAGGGATAACCCCACTTCCGTCATGTAGCCCTCAAAGGCGGATTTGTGCAGATCCGCATACAGCGCCTCATTGATTTCCTTTTCGTATTTCACGATGGAATTCTCCAGCTTCTGCAGGGCTGCTATGCGGAAGGCCACGTCCTTCGTACGCCCTGTCCGGAAAAAATCCCTTTGTCTTTGCACCAGTTCTTCTATTTCCATACCCTTGCTCCTTTCAGCAACTGCGCCCGGCTCCCGTAACAGTTCCGTCAACTGTGTTTCCCGTTCCTACAGCACTTCCCTAAGCCTGCCAATCCCTTCCCTGATCTCTTCTTTCCCCAATCCGGCATAACCGATTAATAACGTAGCCTCCTGCTCCAGGGCGGGGCCCAGCGACGCTTCATGCAGCCCGTAAAGCCTGACTCTTTTCTCTTCCGCCCGCCGTAAAAGTGCTTCCTCCTCCACATGCTCCCTGGAGGTGAGCAGCACATGCAGACCCGCATATTCCCCGGACAGACGGTATTTTTTCAGCAAAGGCTTCAGCTCCTCCAGGAGGATATCATGCTTTTCCTTATACAGCTTACGCATTTTGTTCAAATGACGTTCGAACGCGCCGCTTCGTATAAATTCGTTCAGTATGGTCTGATCGATCCGGGACACCGTGGAGGAAAAAAAGCCGCACTCCTTTTCATACCGCTTCAGCAGCGCAGGCGGCAGCACCATAAAGCTTACGCGGATCGCCGGCGCTATGGACTTGGAAAATGTACCGATATAAATCACCTTTCCCGCCGTATCCGAAGCCTGCAGGGACGGCACCGGCTTGCCCCGGTAACGGAATTCACTGTCGTAATCATCCTCAATCAGATACCTGTCCGACGCCCCCGCAGCCCATTTCAAAAGCTCCATCCGCCTGCCGATAGGCATCACCACGCCGGTGGGATATTGATGGGAGGGCATACAGTAGGCTACATTTGCTCCGGAAAGCGCCAGCTGCTTCACGGAAATCCCGTTTTCATCCACAGGGACAGTCACCACCCCGGATGCAAAGGACGAGAAAATACGATAGGCTCTCCGGTAGGAGGGATTTTCAAAGGCCACACAGATATCCCTGCCCAGAATGTATTGCAGAAGAAGCAGAAGATAATCGTTTCCCGCACCCACGATAATCTGCTCCGGGGATGCATTCACCCCTCTTGAGGAATGAAGATAACGGCAGATAGTCAGGCGGAAATCCTTGTCCCCCCTCGGTTCTCCCAGCGCAAACAGTTCCTTCCTGTCACCGCTTAGAATCTCTTTTGTTATTTTCCTCCATGTTCCGAAGGGAAAGGCGCTCATGTCAATGGCGTTGGGAGAAAAATCGTAATCAAAAGCCTTCTGCTGCTTTTGCTGCAGGTCGGGTTTGTCAGCGCCATCCCCCTTCTCCCGGGAAAGCTCCGACATCATCTGGTAAAGCTCCTCCACCCGGCACACATAATAGCCCCGGTAAGCGGAGGCTTCTATATACCCCTCCGATAGCAGCTGCCCATAGGCAAGCTCCACCGTGCTGCGCGCCACCTGCAGATATTCCGCCAGGGAACGCGTGGAGGGAAGCTTCTCTCCTGCAAGAAGCTTCCCCTCCTTAATTTCATCTCTGATGTATTCGTAAATCTGTTCATACAGATGTCTGCTGCCGTCCTCCGTCAGCTGTATTGCCAAATCATTCATATTTTTACCTGCTGCA
Organism: Clostridium sp. KLE 1755; assembly: GCF_000466465.2. Lineage (NCBI taxonomy): Bacteria > Bacillati > Bacillota > Clostridia > Eubacteriales > Clostridiaceae > Clostridium > Clostridium sp. KLE 1755. The sequence goes on along the minus strand of NZ_KE992738.1, from coordinate 39,630 downwards.
TATCACAGGTCCTCCTGTGATACTGCATCACCCAGTAATTGGAAAGCGCCTTCCCGGCTTAGCCCTGTTTGGGCAGCTTGAAAGAGCTCTTCAGGGATACGATACGGTTGAACACCGGCGCGCCCGGTTTGGAATCCTTATAGTCCGCACAGAAAAAGCCCTGCCTTACAAACTGGAAGCTCTCATAAGGAGCCGCCTCCTTCAGGGAAGGCTCCAGATAGCATTCCTTCACGATCAGAGAATTGGGATTCAAATTCAGGCTGCCGTCTTCATTATAAACGCCCTTCTCCTCATCAATGATATTCTCATACAGCCTCACCTCAGCCTTGAAGGCCTTATCTGCGCATACCCAGTGAATGGTTCCCTTCACCTTACGGGCATTGAAGCCGCTGCCGGATTTGGTTTCCGGATCGTAGGTACAGTGCACCACCGTCACATTGCCGTCTTCGTCCTTTTCAAAGCCCGTGCAGGTCACAAAATATGCGTTCATCAGGCGCACCTCATTGCCGGGGAACAGACGGAAATACTTCTTTGGCGGTTCTTCCATAAAATCGTCTCTTTCGATATACAGCTCTCTCCCGAAAGGAATCTCACGGCTTCCCAGTTCCTCATTTTCCAGGTTGTTGGGAGCCTCCAGCATCTCAATCTGTCCTTCCGGATAATTGTCAATCACCAGCTTAACAGGATCCAGAACCGCCATGACTCTGGGCTTCTTCAGCTTCAAATCCTCCCTGATGCAGTACTCCAGCATAGCGTAATCCACGGAGGAGTTGCTCTTGGATACACCACAAAGATCCACAAACATCTGGATGGACTCCGGCGTGAAGCCTCTTCTTCTAAGGGCAGCCACGGAAACAAGCCTGGGATCATCCCAGCCGTCCACGATGCCTTCCTCTACCAGCCTCTTGATATAACGTTTTCCCGTTACCACGTTGGTAAGGTACATTTTTGCAAATTCGATCTGCCTGGGGGGCTGCGGATATTCCAGTTCCCTCACAACCCAGTCATACAACAGCCTGTGATCCTCAAATTCCAGCGTACAAATGGAATGCGTAATCCCTTCAATCGCGTCCTCAATGGGATGGGCAAAATCATACATGGGATAAATGCACCATTTATCTCCCGTATTATGGTGGCTCATATGCGCCACACGGTAAATTACCGGATCACGCATGTTCATATTCGGGGAGGTCATGTCGATTCTGGCGCGCAGCACCTTTTCCCCGTCGGCATACCTGCCGTTTTTCATATCTTCAAACAGCGTAAGATTTTCTTCCACGCTTCTTGCGCTGGCAGGATCCTCCTTGCCGGGCTCTGTCAGCGTACCTCTGTATTCCCTGATCTGCTCTGCGGAAAGATCGGATACATAAGCCTTTCCCTTTTTGATCAGCTTAACAGCAGCCTCATACATCTGGTCAAAATAATTGGAGGCAAAGAAAAGCCTGTCCTCCCAGTCTGCGCCCAGCCACTTCACATCTTCCTTAATAGATTCCACGAATTCCTGCTTTTCCTTGGTGGGATTCGTATCATCAAAACGGAGATTGAATTTTCCGCCGTATTCCTTTGCCAGACCGGAGTTTAAAAGGATGCTCTTGGCATGTCCGATATGCAGGTAGCCATTGGGCTCCGGCGGGAAACGGGTATGCACCGTATCATAGACACCCTCTGCCAGGTCCTTGTCAATCATCTGCTCAATAAAATTCTTGCTTATCTCACTGCTCATGCTCTTTTTCCCGCCCATACGGCCTTCACAGCTCCTGTAAGCCTGCGCTGCCTGTCTTTCCGGCGGGTACTCCCTCCTTGAACCATACTTTATTATAATCTGTAACTGCATTATCTCAGCGGCGGGTAAAAATGTAAAAATCCATGTCCCATCGCCTACAGAGGCGGATTTTTACCTTCCGGCGCTGCACTTTTTCATGATCTGCGCAGCCGATGCGCAGACCTGCTGAATAGCTGTTAAAAATTATCTTATCACAAGTATTCGGAATACGCAAAGAAAAAATACGGGAAAGCCCCGTTTTTATCAGGTTTCCAGTAACACTTCAGCATCCGGGCCAGAGAGCGGGTTTCCGGAAATATTACCATAGTATTGTTCAACGTATATTCTTTTCCGTTTCGCAGTTAATAACTTAATTATTGTAAAATTTTCATATCCTCTGTAGCGCATCCTCCGGCACAGTGCTATAATGATTTCATATTTTGAAAATCAAAATACATATCTTTTGAGGAGGAACTAAAAATGGATCGTGTACAACTCAAAATGGATGCCAAAGCTGCCATGCAGCAGGCCAATCCTCATCCTGTCCTTGTAACTCTGGTATATCTGGTAATCCTTACAGCAGTCAACTTTGTGGTTTCCATGATGTCCGGCTTTTCCTCGCTGTTTACGGTCCTGGTAACGGACCCGGATGCCGCAGCCGCTATTTCCCTGGGAATGCTCGTTCCTTCCCTGCTGCTGTCTCTGGCCGCGACCCTGGTTATCGGCTTTATACAGATGGGCTACACCGCCTATACGCTTCGCGTGGTGAACCGGCAGCCTGCAGGCATTAATGATTTATTTGCCTATGCCCGCTACTGCCTGAAAATCTGGGGACTGACCATCGTAATGGGCATTTTTGTAATGCTCTGGTCCCTGCTCTTCTGGTTCCCCGGCATCATCGCCTATTACCGCTATTCCCAGGCCTTTTACATACTTGCGGAAAATCCTGAAAAGGGAATCATGGACTGCATCAACGAAAGCAAGGCCATGATGTACGGACATAAAATGGATAAATTCGTATTGGATCTGTCCTTTATCCTCTGGTATCTTCTGGCAGGCGTCACCTGTGGAATCGCCGGAATCTACGTCACTCCTTATGTCGGAATTACCAACGCGGGCTTCTACAACAGCCTGAAATACGGCGGAAGCTATCAGCAAAACGGCTATGGCCCCAATTATGGAGCTTACCAGCAGGGCGGATTCCAGCAAAACGGTTATCAGCAGGGTCAGGGCGGCTACCAGCAGGGATATGGCCAGCAGGGCTTCGGCAATCCTTATCAGCAGGGCTATGATCCTAATTACCAGCAGAATGCCAACCCGCAGGGTTTTAATCCTAACTATCAGCAGAATGCCAATCCGCAGGGCTTTGACCCCAATTACCAGCAGAATGGTAACCCGCAGGGTTTTGACCCTAATTACCAGCAAAACAGTACTCCGCAGGATTATAATGCGGAAGTCGGTACTGATACAAATCAGCCTGTCTGATAAACAGCTGCTTAAAAGGAATCCGCCGTCATGGGGATTCCTTTTCTTTATTAGTTTTTTTCCACAATCCGGTTCCGGATTACTTAAATAATCCACAATTCACTGCTTTTTACTGAAAGGAGGCAAGTTTGAAACATAAATTATATCACGCAATGATCTCCCTGTGCATCGGTATGCTTTTTGCCGCCTGTTCCGGAAAGCCTTTAGAACAGACGGAGCCTGCCGTTTCTGCTGCTGAATCAACGGAGGCCTCCTTCTCTTGGGAAAGCCCTGTGGAATCCGAAACAGACCAGCAGCTGCCCAACATGCTGTATGCCCGGGATAAGCTTTTTGTCTCCACCGGCAGAAAAGCCATATTAACCTGCGGTACTGCAGACGGCAATATCACTTCCGTCACAGCGCCAAACCAGGAGCCCTCCGAAAACGGACAGGCCAATTTCGGCAGCGTCGGCGCGGACTACGTTTCCGCAGCCGAACATGCAATGGCTGTGGAAATCGATGGAATCTACATTCTTTTCCTGACGCCGGGATGGACAGAATATCAGGGACAATATTTCAGCAAGGAGGAATTGTCACCGGATACCCTCACATGGCTGGATAACTACTACAGCCTGTCTAAGGAGGAACAGCTGGCTATTTCCTATATTCCCGCTGAACTCATCCGTCAGGAGGAACCTCCCCTAGTAACTGAAACGAAATAAAATTAAAAGCAACCAATATAAAGGCCCCGGAAACCACCAGTTCAGATAAACTGAACTGCTGTGTCCCGAAGGCCTTTTTTATCTAACTTTATTTATGAAATTTTTATTTTACTGTCTCTTGTTTTTTTTCGCTGCCCGTGTTATTATTTTTTCGTCTATAATTCTATTTTTATTCCGGCAGTTCTGCCGACAGTTCTCACTCATTTATTTTATTGGAAAGGGAGGGATGCCTTTGTACTGATTTATCTGATTTTCGTTTATATATTGCTATGTTTCCCATACCTGTGATAAAATAAAGGAGATAACAAATGACAGACAAAAAAAGCAAAATGGTTCCGCTCAGCGAACTGACGCTGCTGGATCGGTTTCTTTTCGATGAAGTTATGGAAAATGAACAGATACACCAGCTCATTCTTGAAATTATATTAGGAAAGGATATCGCCCTCCTGACCAGGGCCGAAACGGAAAAGGAACTGCGTACAAGCCCGCTTCTGCGTTCCATCCGCATGGATGTCTTTTCCATGGACGAAGAAGGATTCATCTACAATACGGAAGCTCAGAAGCAGCCCAGGCCTGACTTGCCCAAAAGAAGCCGTTACTACCAGGGTCTACTGGATTCCTCGCTGCTGGAACCCGGTTCCGTACATTTCAATTTACTGAATGATTCCTTCATTATCATCATAACGCCCTACGATGTTTTCGGACTGGGAAAATACCGCTATACCTTCCGCGCCAGATGCGACGAGAATACTTCCTGTATTCTTCCTGACGGCGCAACGCGGATTTTCCTTAACACCAAAGGAACCAACAGGGAGGAAGCCGGCGAGGAGCTGGCACAGTTCCTGGAATATGCGGAGAAAACGGACGACATTTCCGCTCTGAATTCAAACAGTGAGAAAATCCTCAGAATTCATGAACACATCCGCATGCTCAAATCCAGCGAAGAGATGGGAGTGAAGTATATGCAGGCATGGGAAGAAAAATTGCAGGTACTGGAGGAAGGCCTTGAAAAAGGAATTCAGCTTACAAAAAAAGTCCTGAAGCTTTCCGCGGAGGGCCGCAGCGAATCGGAAATTTCCGAACTCTGCGACATCTCTCCTGAACAGGTGCGCAGAATTCTGGACGCATAATTCCTGCTGTAAAAAATGGCAAAAAGAGGTGTTCTTCCGGCTGCCCGCCGGGAGAACACCTCTTTTACCATAACAGTTCAGAAACCAACTATTACCACTAACTATAGCCGCACAGCTATACAACCGCACAGCCTCCTGTACGGCTTTATTTTATCAATGATGGAACAGCCTGATTCCTGTAAATACCATAGCCATGCCATATCTGTTGCAGGCATCGATTACCGCATCGTCACGAACGGAACCGCCGGGCTGAACGATATATTTTACGCCGCTTCTGCGCGCGCGGTCGATGTTATCAAAGAAGGGGAAGAAGGCATCGGAGCCCAGTGTTACATTTTCCAGCTTCTCCAGCCATTCCTTTCTTTCTTCCCTGGTAAATACGGGAGGCTTTACCTTAAAGGTCTTTTCCCAGATGCCGTCTGCCAGTACATCCATATAATCATCGCTCATATAAACGTCAATGGCATTATCCCTGTCCGCGCGTCCCAGGCCGTCTGCAAACTGCAGGGAAAGCACCTGGGGAGACTGACGGAGGAACCAGTTATCAGCCTTGTTCCCTGCCAGGCGGGTGCAGTGGATTCTGGACTGCTGGCCTGCGCCGATGCCGATAGCCTGTCCGTCTTTTACGTAGCATACGGAATTGGACTGGGTATATTTCAGAGTAATGAGCGCAATCTTCATATCGATCAGCGCTTCCGCAGGAATTTCTTTGTTTTCGGTCACAATATGGGAAAGCAGCTCCTCATTGATATTCAGTTCGTTTCTTCCCTGTTCGAAGGTAATCCCATATACCTGCTTTCTTTCCAATGCAGCCGGCTGGTAGGAAGGATCGATCGAAATCACATTATAATTTCCTTTTTTCTTCTGCTTCAGGATTTCAAGCGCCTCATCCGTATAACCGGGAGCGATAACGCCGTCGGAAACCTCTCTTTTGATAAGCTTCGCCGTATCCGCATCACATACATCGGAAAGGGAAATAAAATCACCGAAGGAAGACATCCTGTCCGCTCCTCTTGCCCTGGCATAAGCACAGGCCAACGGAGAAAGCTCACCCAGATCATCAACCCAGTAAATCCTGGCCAGAGTCTCGGAAAGAGGAAGGCCTACTGCCGCGCCTGCCGGAGACACATGCTTGAAAGAGGTTGCAGCGGGAAGCCCGGTGGCCTCCTTTAATTCCTTTACCAGCTGCCAGCCGTTCAGGGCATCCAGGAAATTAATATAACCGGGTTTTCCATTAAGGACAGTGACCGGAAGCTCGCTTCCATCCTCCATATAAATGCGGGAAGGCTTCTGGTTCGGGTTGCAGCCATATTTTAACTGAATTTCGTTCATCTCATCATTCTCCTGTTATTTATTCTTATTCACGATTCTTGTTTCATAGCTTCCGTTTTCGATATCAATATAGCGGACAAAAAGGGAAACCTTGTTTTCTTCATTCAGGCTGTTCCAGAGCATATCCGTAAATTCATCGATATCCCCTTTGATTTCCACAAGCTTTGGCTCGCCTTCGAAGCTGGGAAGCGGATTGCCGTCATGCATATAAGTATGGATGAAACGTCCCTTCCCCGGCGCAGGATTCTCGTAAGCATAGGTGAAACGGTTGCAGCTGTCAGCACATCCGTCATCACTCTTTAAAATGGACATGGCAAAATTATAATTGCCTTCTCCGATATGCATAATGCCTGAAATACGGGGGGTATAATTGGGGCCGTCCGGTTCGAATTCCCTGCTTCTTAAGGACTGCTCAAAGGTCATCTGCTTATCCATGCCTTCATAAATCGTATCTGTCTGATCCCCGTTGGTCACAATCGTCTTATTCCCCAGCACGCGGACAGGCGCATAAATGATCAGGCTGGGATCCTCCAGCTTGGAAGGGTCAAATGCCTGGGTACGTATCCCCTCTCCGTCCTCTGCAAAAATACGGTTTCTGCTGTTGGAGCTTCTGCCCATAATAAAATAAGCCGCTACCGCTTTTCTGCCGTCAGGCGTCCTTCCCAGAACAATACCTCTTCCGGGATAGGCGTTGCTCCTCAGTTCTTCTTCCAGAGACAATAAATTCATCGCTTCCTCCATTCCGCCGCTTTACGGCTGCTTTTTACAGAATTCTTTCCGCCGGCCCAGGCCTGTCGGACGGTTTTTATTTCCATAGCCTCACACGGAAATAAAAAACCGCCTGGTTACTCCTATAAGGGTACCCAGGCGGCCGGCTTTCTTCATACATACTCCCTGTGGTGCTCCACCAATCCGCCAGTCGTACGTACTACCTTAAATTTAATCGGGCGAAAACGCCCTATATCGACAGTATATCCCATCCTTTTTCCCGTGACAAGTATTTTTGTGGAAATTAAGGCCGATTTCGATTATAATGATTTTAACCGGACAGTTCCGGCAATAACCATACATCGATTATAAGAAGATTACAGGAGCACTCTATGACAAAAATGCGCCGTTTCTATACCAATGAACTTTTTCATGAATTTCTCTTTTTTTCACTTGCGCTGATCTGTATGCTGATCTTTGCCTTTATCCAGCCCTTCGGGGAAGGGCCGGATGAAATCAACCGCTTCCGGGTTGTCCGTTTCATCTATGAGAATGGCAGGCTCCCCAAAGGCGATGATCCGGCGGTGCTCATTCCGGGCTACGGCGGTTCATATGCCTTTCAGCCAATGCTTACCTACATATTGGATGGATACCTGCTGCGCGCTGTCCGTGTATTTACGGAACGCTTTGACGTGCTGCTTGTTACAGCCCGTTTGATAAACGTAGCTTTCGGCATGGCCGCGGCCTTTTTTACCCGCCGCCTGTCCAGGCTGCTCTTTCCTGAAAAAATGACGCAGTGGCTGTTTTCCTGCCTGGTGGTTTTTCTCCCCCAGAGCATTTTTCTGCATACCTATATCAACACGGATTCCTGCGCCCTGTTCTCCGTTATCCTTATGTTCGCCGCTGTGCTGGAGGGAATGAAAAACGGCTTTACACGTTCCACCTGCATCCAGACTGCCGTAGGAGTCATACTGTGCGCGCTTTCCTACTACAACGCCTACGGCGCCGTTCTTGTTACCGTGGTTTTATTTATCAGCTGCTTTATCAGCAAGGTATCCGCCCGGACCATCACCTCCGACGGAACCGCTTCTCCCGTAGACAGCTACCATCTGGAATGGAGGCCTTTGCTGCAGGCGGGCCTGTTTATCACCGCTGTTTTCCTCGTGGGAGCCGGCTGGTGGTTTATCCGCAATGCAATTCTCTATCATGGCGATTTTCTCGGCATGGAGGCCAGAAATCTCTGCGTGGCGGCCTCCTGCACTCCTGAATTCCACCCGGCGCTGCGCCAGACTTACCAAAATCAGGGCATCGGCGTCTTCACCATGATATTCGGAACCGACTATTTTACCCTGTTGGTCAGAAGCTTTGTGGCCATGTTTGGTCCCATGAACCTGCCTACTCACTACTACATTTATGAAACCTACTACCGCATTTTCATCCTGGGCCTGATCTCATGTATGCTTCCCATCGGCCACTCGTTTTACCTTACCTGGCAGGAACAGAAACGCCGCTGGTTCTTCAACGGCTGTATGCTCCTCGCCTGCATTATCCCCATATTCCTCTGCATTTACTACTCCTACACCTGGGATTTCCAGCCCCAGGGAAGATACCTCATGCCCATGCTTCCCGCCTTCATGTTTTTCGTAACCCTGGGCATCCGCAAGCTTGCCTTCCTCCTCCAGGAGCTGGCAGACAGGCTTAAGCTGCGCACCCTTGCCGAAAAACTCCCTGCCATCCTCACCGCCTGCATCATCTTCTTTACCGCAGCCTCCCTCCTCTACTCCGTCCTGCGCGTCGTAGTCCCTCACTACCTCGCAGGCTGACCGTCCGGAACAGACACGGCCGCCGCCGAAGGCCGGAAGGATGTGCAGCGCGGGCTTTAGTGGCAGAAGGGGCAGGTTTCACAGAGGGAGGATTTATTTCCCCCTACTCTGATTTAATACGCTGAATCAATGGCTCCTTCCCACAGTATCTGACCGCCCACACAGAAAACACCATCTGAATTACCAGCAGCAGCGCCGCAAACACAAACACCGGCACAAAAGGGAAATGGAATACCAGCTTCCCGAAGGTGCCCAGCTGGTCAAAGATCCTGCACAGCGTCCAGCCGGCCGCCGTTCCCAGTGTCAGGGTAATCAGGATCGTTCCCGCCACATAGAAAAAGCACTCCGCCTTCAGCATGGCGGAAAGCTGCCCGCCGCTCATTCCCACGGACTGCAGGATACCAAACTCCTGCCTGCGCGTCACCACATTGGTAAGCAGTGTATTCACCAGATTCAGGATACCGAACAGGGCAATGAATACAACCAGCCCGTACAGCGGAAGTTTGATCTGTTCCATGCTTTTTACCATCTGATGCCTGATATCACTCAGGAAATTTATTTCCACATGGTCCCAATCCTCCATCATATCAATAACCGCTTCTTCGATCTGCACTTCCTTATCCGGTTCGCCTTCCACCATATAATGCGTATTGAAATTATCCACCGATTCCTTCAGCAAAGGAAGCAGGGCATCCGGCACATAAAAGAAAGGGACGTCTATTCCCACATGGGGTGATTCAACCAGCCCCATAACCTTTAATTCCACCGTCGTTCCCTGATCCGTTTTCACCTGTATCACATCCCCCAGCTGAGGCTGATAGCCGTAAAAACGGTACATCAGCTTCTCCGAATCACCTGCCAGAACCCCATGCTCCTTCACCAGGATATCATAGTCTATCGTCCCTTCCAGAAGCATGTCGGAATACTTCTCCATCTGCGCCCTGCTCAGGCCGATATTCCGGAAGGAAAGTGTATCCGGATTCTCCCTGGCGTAATCGTTCATCCTGGGAAAAATAAAATTCGATTTACAGCCGCGGAAAACAGCCACATCCGTTACTCCGTCAATTTGTGACAGTTCCCTAAACATTTCATCATCCAGCGGATTGTCCTGTTCCATTTTTGTATAATATTCCGTAGCGCTATCCGCATCAATCTCCTGTGCCCCATTGTCCCCCTGTTCCAGTTCTATGTGGACGCAGCCCACACCAAAGCCTGCTCTTGCCATGGCATCCGCATCCACGGAATTCAGGTAGGAGGCCGCGCACATCAGCAGAATCCCGGTAAATCCCAGAGAGCAGAGCGTGAGCGCCGCCTTTCTTCTGTTTCTGCCAAAATTGAGAAACGCCAGGCTGACAGGCGTGATCCTTCTTTGTTTTCTTTCCTTATTCCGGACCGCCCCGCCTGTAGATACCTCATTGATTCTGACGGCTTCCACCGGAGATACCGAAGAAGCGATTTTTAACGGGGTACGGATAGAAATCATTACAGCGGTCTCTGTCAGTACGGCAATCACTGCCATGCAGGGAATGGAAATACTCCATTTCCATCCCTCCGGTTCCAGCAGGAATCCCAGAAGGCTTCCCAACAGAATTCCCACCGGAATGGCAATACCTGAAACAAACAGGCCTTCCCTGCGCACCAGCTTTTTTATCTGTCTTCTTGTTGTCCCAATGACCCGGAGCCTGCCGTATTCCTGCGTTTTGGCCACCACGGAAATATAAAACAGGCTGTATATCACCAGCGATGTGGCGACTACAATCAGAAGGCAGCAAAAGGCTATTGCCATCACCTTTTCAATAGGCAGATCCTCTCCCATGGTAAAATATGTGGAACTGTAAAAAACCTGCTGTTCCTTCAGCCCGCAGGCCTCTGCCAGCGCCAGCGTCTTCCCCTTCAGGGTTTCCATATCGTCGCCCTCTGTGCCGCGGAGCCGAATATTCAGCGTATATCGGGGATTTCCATCAGTAACGGCATTCAGATATGCCTCGGACACAATGACCCGGTAAATCCTGGCTTCATTCTCCGTATACATCACGCCGCTCACCGTATAATCCCGTTTCACACCGTCGCCCATATCCATATTCAGCGTCTGTCCGGTCTGTATCGGAAGCCCCAGATGCTCCAGGCATCCGCTTTCCACAATAATTTCATTCTCCGTTTCAGGCCAGCTGCCTTCCAGCTCCCCATAGGTCAGGAGGCTTGCCGTCTCAGCATCCACATATTCAATCGTCAGCACATAATCCCTGATCCGGGGCGTGCCCAGGCTGACTTTGACGCCGGAGCGCTCCACTTCGGGACGGTTCTTCAGTTCCTCAACCTTTTCTGCAGATAAATCCGTGAACACGGTCTGATATCTTCCCTTCAGGTAACGGTTCAACTTCGTGTTCTGGCCCAGTATTTTTAAGGACAGCGTCAGCATAAGGCAGGCACTGAAAGCGATGGTGAGAATTAAAAACAGGTTTCTTTTCTTATCCGACTTCAGGCTGTTTACCGCCAGCCTTTTGATAATGCCAGTATTCAGATTCCGGAACATCACACCACCCCCTGCTGCTTTTCAACGATTCTGCCGTCTTCAATCCGCACTATCCGATGGGAAAGCTGGGCAATTTCGTTGTTATGGGTAATCATGACCACCGTCTGATTGAACTGTTCGCTCGTCATTTTTAAAAGTCCCAGCACATCGGCACTGGTACGGCTGTCCAGGTTCCCGGTAGGCTCGTCTGCAAGCACGATGGCAGGTTTGGTTATCAGCGCCCTGGCAATCGCCACTCTCTGTTGCTGCCCTCCGGAAAGATTATTCGGCATGCTGTTCAGCTTTTCCCTCAGGGAAAGCATATCCACAATCCTGTCAAACAAAGGCATATCCACCGATTCTCCGTCCAGCTCCACAGGCAGTACAATGTTTTCATATACATTCAGAATCGGAACCAGATTATAGTTCTGGAAAATGAAACCGATGTTCCTCCTCCGGAAAATTGTGAGCTGCTCGTCATTCATTTCCGCCAGCTCCTTTCCCCGTACTTTCACGCTGCCTGAGGTAGGCGTATCCAGCCCTCCCATCATATGCAGCAGCGTGGACTTTCCGCTGCCGCTGGTGCCTACCACCGCCAGAAATTCCCCCTGCTCCACGGACAGGTTCACTCCGTCCAGCGCTTTCGTAATATTGGGTTCCTGTCCATAATATTTTTTTAAATCCTCTGTCTGTAAAATCGTCATAATTGCTCCCTTCCGCATTGCTTCCCTGCGTCATTTTCTATATACAGATTATAGAAGGGAAATGTTGCGTAAAAGTCACAGAAACCGAAAAGATTTCCTAAGTAAGGACTATTGGATGCGCGGGATGAGGTCAGCGGTTGAGGAGGTAGATGGAAAATGTGGAGCCCTGGTTGGGGGCGGACGTTACTTTTACATAGCCTCCCTGGCGGGTTATGATTTCCCGGGTCAGGTACAGGCCCAAGCCAAGGCCCTGCGTATCGGCGGTGTTTTCTTCTCTGTAGAATCTTTGGAATATAGCGGCGTGATTTGTTTCCGGGATGCCTTTGCCTGTGTCGGTAATTTCCAGGCGTGTGTACATTTCCTGTTTTTCTGCTTTTATATGGATTTTTCCGCCTGAAGGCGTGTATTTTACCGCGTTGTCAAGCAGGTTAAAGATTGCTTCCGCTGTCCATTGGTGGTCGTGGGGCACAATAAGGTGTTCCGGGCATTCCACTTCTACATGTATGTCCTTTGCTTCCGCTGTAAACAGGATGCCGCCCAGGGCAGAGGCCAGCGTTTCGTAGAGGGATTCCTGTTGCTTGCGTATGGCGAGGATTCCTGATTCCAGCCGGGAGGTCCTGACTAGCGCCTGCATGAGGAAGTCCAGCTTCTCCACCTGGCCGTTCATGGCCTCCAGGAATTCTTTTTGCTTTTGGGGCGGCATGGTATGGGTCAGGAGGGTGTTCCCCAGCATTTTCAGATTAGCCGCCGGGGTTTTTACCTGGTGGGAGATATCGGAAACCAGTTCCTGGAGACGCTGTTTTTCTTCTTCCACACGGCTGCGGCTGTTCTGCACCACCTCATAAAGGCGCAGGATCCTGTTCCCAAGCCTGGATAACAGTGTGTCCTCCTCCAAATCTGTAATATTCCGCAGGAGGTGTCCCATTTGCTGCAATGCAGGGCCGGCTGTGTCTTCATACAGAGTATTCCCGGATGCCATCACCGCATCCATCAGTTCCCCTGTTGCGGTCATAAATTGATCCAGGTGTCTGCGCAGGCCGGTGAGAATCAGGCAGCCCCAGCCAACTGCAATGGAAATTGCTGCCAGGCCCATATACAATACTGCTAAAGAATGGGTGTATATAAAAAAGGCCCCTGTCAGAGCCGTTACCATTAAAAATGCCGCGGCGCTGACAGCTCCTGTATAAAGCCGCCATTCTGCGCCGTCCCTGTATTTTTCTTCCGCCATATGCATTTTCTCCCTGTCTTTCCTGCTTTTTTCTACCTGTCTTTCTGTTGTATTTCTGTTATCTTTCTGTTGTCTTTCTGTCTCTCTTACTTTCTGTCTCTCCGGCTTTTCCCTGCGGCAGCCCGGGCGTTCCTTCATCTGCTGCCTTTTAGCAGGCATCCCTGACACGCCGCCGGGGCCGTCCCGTTACAGACGCCGGGGCTGTCCCTGATTTTACAGACGCCGTTCCTGCCGGCCGTTCCACAGATAGCCCATGCCGTATACGGTCTTAATATAGGGGTACTCTCCCTCCAGCTTGCCCCTTACCCGGCTGATTACCGTAGTCAGCGTGTGCTCATCCACATAATTTTCCTGCTCATCCCAGAGCTTCTCCAGCAGCTTCTGCCTGGTGAGCACAATGCCGGGATTACTGGTAAAAATCTCCAGCAGCCTGTATTCCAGCGGCGTGAACTGGATTTCCTTTCCATGATAAACCGTGCGCAGGCTCCGCAAATCGATCCGCAGCTCTCCGTCCTCATAAATGCCGTCCGGCTGCTCCTGCCTGGTTGAGCACAGCTGCAGGAGGGTCTTTACCTTTTTTACCAGGACCTTTACAGGAAAGGGCTTGGATACATAATCTGCGGCACCCAGTTCAAAGCCCTTCAGCATATCCCGTTCCAGATCATTGGCCGTAAGGAAAAGCACTGCCATTGCAGGGAAGTTTTTTTTAAATTCCCGGCAGAGGGAAAAACCGTCACCATCCGGCAGGTTCACATCCAGAATTGTCATATCATACCGCTCCGTCTCCAGCAGCTTTCTGGCCTGTGCACAACTGAATGCGGATGCTGCAGAGAGCTTTTCCTCCTGCAGATTATAGACAAGCGTGGTATTTAACAGCGTATCATCTTCCACGATTAATATTTTCTTCATAGCCGATCCCATCATGCCTTCCTGTACCGGTTTATTGGATTTCCGTCTCACCGGCCATAGCCTGCTTCGCCTGTTCTCCCCATTTGAGGATTTCTTTTGCATCGTCACTTGTCAGATATTTCTGGTCCACCATGCACTCCAGGACGGTGCGCTGTCTCTGAGCCGCCAGCTCGGGTTTGTTGGTAAGCGCATAAACGGAGGGCGCATTGGGAATTCCCGCCAGAAGCGTGCTTTCGAAATCATTCATCTGTCCCGGTTCTTTTCCGAAATAACCTTCGGCAGCATCGTAGACGCAGTAATATCCGCTCCCGAAATAAATAGTGTTCAGGTACAGCTCCAATATCTCGTCCTTACTGTAGTTTTTCTCCAGGTCGAAGGCAACGAACAGCTCCGCCACCTTCCGCAGGAATTTCTTTTCCTGGGAAAAATAAAGATTCTTGGCAAGCTGCTGGGTGATGGAGCTTCCGCCCTCCGCCAGCTTTTTTTCCCTGATATTCGTGACAACCGCCCTTCCCGTAGAGAGGAGATCGATTCCCCCATGTCTGTAAAAACGTTTGTCCTCCACTGCCACCACCGCATTTTTGTAGATGTCAGGCAGCTGGGAAATGGTTGTGTAGTGAGGCTTGGAACGAATTTCCTCCACCTTATCGGCAAGCGGCGTCTCCTGAATTACCTGCTGGTATATCTGGTAGCCCTGCCACACAAAATGCCCGCCTACGGCGCAGGCCGCCAACAGCAGAAGAAAAAATAATGACAAAATAAGCTTCTTAATAAATTTCATGAACAAAAACTCCTTCATCTTTCCGGAACCATCCGCAGGAATTTCCCGATGCAGGGCAAGCTGCACCTGTAAAACACCGGATAGTTACGAGTATAGCATATTTTTTTATTTTATCACCGGAAAGAGTTCTTAAAATTCTTTAAAGTTTTTTTGTATATTCCCGGATTTCAACGCCCCCATACCAAACATCATGATATTTTCAGCCATTTCCGCGATTTCCTCGGCGCTTGTTACCATGCCCTCCGCCAGCCATTTCTGGAGAAGGCCGATACAGCCAGCGCTGACAAAGGCGTAGAAAAATTCAATCTGCTTCGGCGTGGCCGTTTCAAAGTAACGGGAATAGGTCTCCACACATTTTTCCCGTCCAAGGTTAATGAGGCGCAGCGCAAACTCCTTATCGCCGAAATCCCCCAGAGTCACCGTACAGATATCCGCATTTTCCTTCAGGCACTGGAAAATCCCGGTGGTTATTTTTACAGGCGTAAGCCCTTCCGGCTCCATGGACAAAAGAGGCTCCAGCGCTTTCTGAAAATCCTCCATCATTTCCTCTTCCATTTTTTCCAGCAGATCATAAATGTCTGCATAGTGGGTGTAGAAGGTTCCTCTGTTAATCTGGGCCGCTTCGCACAGCTCCTTAATGGAGATGCTCTGGATGGGCTTTTTTTTCAGCAAATCCGTAAAAGCCTTACGGATCAGTATTTTAGTTACTCTGGTCCTGTGATCGTTTCCCATATCGCCGCCTCCTTTTCAAGCTGTATCTGCTGCTGTTTATGCGCAGCAAGCGTGCATACCTGATGTTATATTATCTGCTTTTATGATACCATATTCCTGCAAAAGGGCAAAGGGGATACCGACTGGAACCTCCGAAAGCGGATTCAGGGCAGCGCTGTTTAAATGAAAACGGGCTGATGCGGCCGGATGGGCGGGACTGGAGGCATTTAAGACGCAAAAATTTGGCAGGACTGAATTTTTATTATTTCAGTCCCGCCTCTTTTTAAATATTTTCCTGGCTGCCGTTTTTTTCAGTCCAGGTCGATTTCCCTGTCTCTGTAATAATATTTTCTGTCTTTTTCCCCGATTTCCCTTACCACTTTGCAGGGATTTCCATAAGCCACAACATTGGCGGGAATATCCTTTGTCACAATACTTCCCGCGCCGATTACTGTATTTTCACCGATGGTGACTCCGGGAAGGATGACTGCACCGGCTCCAATCCATACGTTATCACCGATGTTGACCTCAAGATTATACTGGGCCTGGCGGGAACGCAGGAGAGGCTCCACCGGGTGGCCCGCTGTGGCAACCGTCACATTCGGGCCGAACATTACATGGCTTCCTATATTGATTCTTGCATCATCCACCAGGGTCAGATTGAAGTTGGCGTATACCTCATCTCCCATGTAGGTATTGCAGCCCCAATTGGCATGGAGAGGCGGCTCCACGTAGCAGTTTTTCCCCACGCCGCCCAGCAGCTTTTCCAGAAGCTGCGCTCTTTTTTCTCCCTCGCGGGGGCGTGTCTGGTTGAAATCATACAGTATTTCCATGTATTTCGCCTGTTCCTGCAATAAGTCCTCCCCTGTGGGATAGTAAAGCCTTCCGCTTCGCATACGTTCTTTAACTTCTTTTAAATCCATAGCTTTTATGTTTATCCGCATAATCCGGCAGACGATTATGCCCTTTCTGTTTATTTTTCCTGCTGGTTGGGTATATGTTCCTGCACCGCCGTCCGGCGATGTGCAGTGGACGGAACGGACTTTTCAGCCTCCGGGGCTTTTTTCAGCATAGCAGGCTCTGCCACATATTCTCTTTCTGCCTTTCTGCCGGCTTCCTCCCGAAACTCAGACAGCACAATTACGTAATATCATATTGCGATGAACGCGGCGGTTTGTCAACAAATATATTTGTAAATTGTAAACGTTCGGACAGGTCTGCGCATTTACTGCACGGAGCGTACGAATACACAGCAGAAGCAGGCAACCGTACCGGCCTATTGCGCAGCGCTTATTAATGGCCGGATGCCTGCCTGCGGTATAAAAAAGCTGCCCCGTACCGCATTTCTGCAGTTTTCGGGACAGCTTTCCCTGATTCGGCGGGTCAGAAATATTCCACCTGCATATAGTTAGGAGCCTCCAAAGGAAGCTCCATTCACTTCTTTATTCATCCACGCTGTAATTAGGAGCCTCCAAAGGAAGCTCCATTTACTTCTTTATTCATCCACACTGTAGTTAGGAGCTTCCTTGGTGATATGGATGTCGTGAGGGTGGCTTTCCTTCAGGGATGCGGCGGAAATCTTGATGAATCTGCCGTTTTCCTTCAGTTCCTCGATAGTCTGGGTTCCGCAGTAGCCCATACCGGAACGGAGGCCTCCCATCAGCTGGAATACGGTGTCTTCCACAGTGCCTTTATAGGCTACGCGGCCTTCCACGCCTTCGGGTACGAGTTTCTTGGCATCATTCTGGAAATAACGGTCTTTGCTTCCGTTTTCCATGGCGGCGATGGAGCCCATGCCGCGGTATACTTTATATTTACGTCCCTGATACAGTTCAAAGGTTCCCGGGCTTTCGTCGCAGCCTGCGAAGATACTTCCCATCATGCAGACATTGCCGCCTGCTGCAATGGCCTTTGTCATATCTCCGGAATACTTGATGCCGCCGTCCGCAATAATCGGAATCCCATATTCCTTGGCAACCGCATAGCAGTCCATGATTGCCGTTACCTGAGGTACGCCGATACCTGCAACTACACGGGTGGTACAGATAGAACCGGGCCCGATACCTACCTTAACCGCATCTGCGCCGGCTTCAATCAGATCCCTGGTGCCCTCGCCTGTTGCCACGTTGCCTGCGATAACCTGCAGGTCCGGATATTTTTCCTTAATCATGCGCAGACATCTGAGCACGTTTTCAGAATGTCCGTGGGCGGAATCAAGAACAACCACATCCACCTTTGCATCCACAAGAGCGCCCACACGGTCCAGAACATTGGCAGTAATGCCTACGCCTGCACCGCAGAGAAGGCGGCCCTGGGCATCCTTTGCTGAAAGGGGATACTTGATGGTTTTCTCAATATCCTTAATGGTAATAAGACCCACCAGGTTAAAATTGTCATCTACAATAGGGAGTTTTTCTTTTCTGGCTTTGGCAAGAATTTTCTTAGCCTCATCCAGGGTGATTCCTTCTTTGGCTGTAATCAGGCCTTCGGAGGTCATGGATTCTTTGATTTTCTTTGAAAAATCGGTTTCGAATTTAAGATCACGGTTGGTAATGATACCAACGAGCCTGCGTCCCTCGGTGATAGGCACGCCGGAAATGCGGAATTTTGCCATCAGGTTGTCCGCATCCTCCAGTGTATGCTCCGGGGAAAGCGAGAACGGGTCGGTGATGACTCCATTTTCTGAACGTTTTACTTTATCAACTTCCTCTGCCTGCGCTTCAATAGACATGTTTTTGTGGATAATACCAATGCCGCCCTGCCTTGCCATGGCAATTGCCATTCTGTGTTCAGTAACGGTATCCATTCCTGCACTCATCATCGGAATGTTCAGTTTGATCTTCTTTGTCAGCCAGGTTGTCAAATCAACCTGATTCGGAATTACCTGGGAATATGCCGGGACAAGCAGCACATCGTCAAAGGTAATGCCGTCACCTATAATCTGACCCATTTCTTCTCCTCCTGTTTTTTCATTTGAATTGGATTTGACGGTTTTATCCGTTCCGCGGTTCCCATTGCGCTTCGGGTAAGGCGGTTCTGCATCCCCTTTTTCAGAAAGCACTGCCTGGCCGCAGGGGGCTGCCTGAAAAAAGGGGACGCAGAACCGCCTTACCCGAAGCGCAATGGGAACTGCGGAACGGATAAAACCTTAAAAATTGTGAATATAAAACTGCCAGTAAATTACTGACAGTTTTGTGTTTTGAAAAGTGTACCAAACTTGCGGACGATTGTCAATCGGTAAAAACTTTTCTCGGTGCAATTGATTTAATAGCCGCTACCATTTCGGCGTTGGGCTCGAAAATTACCCTCTTTTCTCCATTATATATCATACTGTAGCGGATGTCGGGCTGCTGCTCCACGCCGCTGCTGTAATCCACGACCTTCAGCTGCCTGTTCTTGTAATCATCCAGATGCCAGGACTTGATAGGCGCCAGAATTTCCATTCTTTCCAGGTCAAAGGTCTCCACTTTTTTCCTTCTGGTTCTCGCCATGATCTTGTCCACGGTGAGCTGCTTGTCCACGTACAGATACTCATATTCAAGATTCGCATTCAGGCTGACAAAATAAGCCCCCACTCCGGCCACTACCGCTATAATAAGGAAAACAATCAGTCCCATAAAGCCAAGAAGCCCTGTGATTACGGCGATCCCGATCAGCAGAACCTTCAATGCCGACATTAATCCGTTCGCCTTTTTCTTCACCATGCATTCTACGTAAGTCTCCATTACACATACCACCCTTTATTATTCTGCAATGCCCTTCCGGCATTTTTATCTTCAGGTAATATGATATTACAAAATGCTGTAACATGCAAGCAAGAATCCCTTTTTCCGCCTGGTTTCGCTAAAAATTCACAGGGATTTTAGAAAAATTTTAGAGGTTAGGCAAAACGCTTCATTGACATCATTTGAACAACCGACTATCATATATAAGGAAACAAAAAGCAACAGTTCCGACAGGCCTGCGCATTAACTGCGCTGTCTGTGCGAATACGCGGTGGCAGCTGGCGTCCGGCCCATCACGCAGTATTTTTTACAGCCGGATGCCTACAACAGTTCGCCTGGCTGAGCTGTACGACAAAAGAGCTGCCGCGGCAGCGGAAGTGAGGATGATTATGGCAGAAGGAAATTCCGTTTCAGATGAAATCAAAGCCCAGCGCAAAAAGCTTGCGGGAAAAACACCGAAAGAAAAGCTTCTCTATTTCTGGGAATATTACAGGATACCCGCACTGGTGACTATACTTGTCATCGCTTTTGCCGGGAACCTGATTTACACCATTGCAACAGCTAAAGACAGCGTATTATCCGCTCTGTTCATCAACGGATATTCGGAGATGGATACCGAGGCCTTTATGAACGGCTTTAATGAATATGCGGGAATTGACACCAAGGAATACACCACTTCCCTGGAGATGAATTTCACCATCCAGGAGGAGGCTATGGATCAGTATACCATGGCCAATGTACAGAAGCTTATGGCGCTTGTCGCCGCCAAGGAAATTGATGTCATTATGGCGGATACCAAGACCTTTACCAATTATGCGGATCCGGGATATTTCTCCAATCTGAACGAGGTTCTTCCAAAGGAGCTGGTTGATAAATACCAGGACCGTTTCTTCTATTATGATGTGCCCGATGATGAGCAGGGGGAAATCCCCATCGGCATCCAGCTTGCTGATGCGCCGGGAGTTGTCAGGACACAGGCATATGCCGTTACCAATGACGCGCTGTTCGGAATCGTTGTCAATTCGGAGCATGTTGATAATGCGGTGAAATTCCTGGAATATCTGGATATGGAATAAAATGAAAAAAGGCAGACTGTCCGATCATCACCCGGACGGCCTGCTTTTTCTATATTCCGCAAGCATACATTGTATAATCCGTTTCAGCAGGCGGCAGGAAACCGGCTGTGTCCAGAATTCCTGCACGGGGATCCTTCTGCTTTCCGCAAGGAACCCTTCCTGATCACTGACCCATAATACCGGAAGCCCTCTGCTTCTTTTTCGTATTTCATGGCAGCAGTTCATTCCGGCAGCGCCGTTTACCACCACCGCGGCAAGGGACGGACCGCCTTCCTCCAGCCATTCATTTTCATATACCTTTTCCCACGGCCGGAAATAAAGCCGGCAGTCCGTTTCCGGCTCACTCATGCATTGCTTATACCACTCAGCTTCCTTATCATAAAATATTACCACTTCCATTTTGCCTTCTCCATTCCAGGCACCATTGGGGAATAGCCCGGATCTCCTCTGCCGATGCGGGCTTCTTCACAAATGACGCAATATGGAACCGGTAGCCTGTGCAGGCAAAATCCTTATCCTCCGACATCCATACCACCGGAACCTCATCGTTATATTCCCGTATGCTTCTTATCATTTCCATCCCTTCCGCTCCATTCCATGAAACGATTACCGTATCGCAGGCATGCTCCCTGATATCCCTGATAAATGCATCCTTGTCCGTAAAAACTACCAGAACTCCCTGCTCATCCCCCGCCCCATAGGCATCCCTGAGAGCTGCTTCCAGCTCTTCCTTTTCCGTTAAAGGCACACACAGCACAATACGCAATTCGTACACCTCCTTATCCCGGATTCCGATAAAAACAGCTGTGTCCGGCGCAACCCATGACATTCCATTTCCGTTGCCGGCCGGCCCGAACCTCGATTTCTGTATAGCTGAGCAGTAACACATTTTATGAAACAAGGGTAACATATACCCCTGTAAAAAACAATTATTGGTGCATAAACGGTTAATAATGTGCGCAATCGGTATTCCCTCCCCTTATTCCGGCATGTTATAATATTACCATAACAATCCCCCCGTCGTTGCTGAAGGAATCCCGCGTCCGGATACTCTATCTGAATTCCGGGAAATTTACCGGGGGACGGTCTGTTATCATCGACAATATTTCAATCAGGAGGCTTTGATGAAAATTGCGGTTGTGGACGATTTGAAAGAGGATCGGAATTTACTTCTTGACCTGCTCCGGCAGTTTTTCGACAGGTATGATTTTAAGACTGAATATGACGAATTCTGCTGTGCCGGGGACTTTTTGAAGACATTGAAGCCGGATGCCTATGATCTGGTGTTTCTGGATATTTTTATGGAAGGCATGAACGGAATGGATGCCGCCCGGATACTGTACCGGACAGCCCCTGACTGTATGGTGATTTTTCTCACTACCAGCCCTGACTTTGCTATAAAAGGCTATGAAGTACATGCATATCAGTACCTGCTGAAGCCGCTGAACAGGGCGACCCTGTTTTCAGTCCTTCCCGAATGTGTGCAAAAGGCGGAGCAATCCCACAAACGTCTTTGTGTCCGTATTGACAGGAATGACCTGGAGCTTCCTTTTTCCCAGATTATATATGCCATGACGTCGGGCCGAAATACCATACTTCATCTGACAGGTACAACACTGACGCTTTCCTCCCATGTTTCCTTTTCCCAGACAATGGAGCCTCTCCTTTCGGACAGGCGTTTTTTAAGCTGCAGCCGCGGGCTGATCGTAAATATGGAGCATGTTGACAGGCTGCTGGAGGATGGTTTCCTTATGGACAATGACGAAAAGGTTCCCATCAGCCGCAGAGAATATACACAGGCCCGCAGAAGATATCTTGAATTTTCCTTTCAGGAATTGTAACAGGCCAGCGCGAGGGCGGAACTGCTCAAATCAGGGAGACTTTATTTATGAAAAAATATTTCATGCCTGCTATGGCGGCATTTATTTTCATTCTTCTTTTTTCACTGCATATCCATGCTTCGGAACCGTCTGCTCCTGCTGACGGATACAGCAAACAGATTTCCGAAAATTCAGTAATGCAGGAGGATGAGTCCGAATCTGAGCCGGAAACTGCCGAAACAGTTCCGCCTCCGAAAAATATGGCAATTTTCCAGGAACCCGATACACAACCGCCGGAAACCGAAACTGCCTGCGGCCTGGATGGACTGGATGGCCTGGACGGGAAAATTTTATGCTCCTATGATTCCGGCGGAAATTATGATTCCTTTGCCGCCTACACCCTGAACTATGGGGAGGATACCTCCGAACTGATTGATACCATTAAGAATTTTACGTTCTATATCGGATGGACCGAGCCGTTTAATATCTATAAATCGTTTTCCCTCTATGCAGAGTGGACCGTATATACCGGCACAGCACAGGATGGCGATGGCGGAATGCCGCTTTCACCGGAAAGCCTTGACAGCACCGTACCGGGTACTTATCAGGTAAAGGGAACTTTGATCCTCCCAAATGGCTGCCAATGGAAAGACGGCTTTATTCCGCCTGTCCCCGTCATTCCCATATCTATCCTGGAAAATGGGGAAAAGAAGCTGCTCACTAGGCTTAACGATGCTGATTTTTCCTATTATCTGCAGCCCGCCCTTTATGAAGTGAATTCCTCTTATTATTCGTATGACCTGGAAAGCCTTCCGGAATATGCGCTGACATTTACCGAAGATTATTCTTCTGCTGTCATGCTGGATACCCATTGGGACTACAGCGCGGTAGATATCAGCCGGCCCGGAACCTATACGGCGCATGTCCAGCTCACCCTTCCGGAAACATATCAACAGGAGTACAGCCTGGATCCCTCCCTGGAGACCTGCAGCAAAACCATTTATGTAAGGGCCCCGGGGACTTTGTGCCTGTATGTCCAATACATTGATATCCGCTTTGCCGGAGACTGGCTTGAGCCGCTGGAAGAGGCCTCCATCATTCCCTATTATCTGACAAGTGAAAAAGAGCTGACGGATACGGAGCTGGAAAATTCCCACTTTATTCCCTGTACGGACAACAGCCTGTTTGACTTTTTCCCCTCTCATTTCTGTGTGTACCGGGATGCTTTGGATCCATACACTCATTATTACTTTAAGATATACTACAAAGGCCGGGAATCCAATATCCTGCATATCCTTGATGACGGCGAATCTCCTACTGTCACCTATGTGGACGGGAACCGTGACGGCGGAGACAGCGAACAGCAGACAAAGCCGCCTATTACCCAGCCGGCTCCAGATATACCGGACACTCCGCCCGCTCAGGATACCGCCTCCGGTTCCGCCGCTGTTCCTGAGACAGAGCCTTTCTTCATGGCCCCTCAGGATATACAGGAGCCTGCCACAGAACTGCCTGTAGAGACGGAAAGCCCTGAGGGACGGCCAGCGAATGCTTCTATTTCCTCCGGACAACCGTCTTCAGATAAAAATGAACCCTCCGTCTCCCCTCATGATTCCGCCTTCCAACAGGAAACGGAGTCTCCATCGGAAAATAACTCCCGCCAGGAAATCCGGGAAACCGTTACCAGGGATACCACTGTCCTCTCCGCAGCCAGGCTGAAAATCCTGTCCGGATCCTATCCCGACTTCATTCCCTTTGAACATAACGGCATACTTCTGCGGCTCCCTTCCAGCTGGCTGGAAGAACAAATCCCTGAAGATGATTCCCTGTTTTCGGTAACCTTACTCCGGCCTTCGGAGGAAACCTTCCGTATTGTTCTGTCCGTGGACGGGAAAGAGCTGACAGAGCTTCCCGCTTCCCATATCATGCTGCCGATAGAAGACACGGTTTCTTCCTACAGGCTTATGCATGAAACCGGCTGCGTCAGCGAAGGGCTTGCCGCAAAGGACGGATTTCTCTCCTTCACTGTCACCAAAACAGGTGATTACAGACTTGAAAAAGAAGACGTTCCTGTCCGCGAAGAATCAGAGGAACCGTCACGCCGGGCTGTATTTATCCGACTTCTTTTCATCGCTGCCGCAGTCCTGTTCCTGTTAGCCGCGGTCACTTTTATAGTACGTAAAAAGGGGGGCGGCAGATATGAGTAATTCCGGAAAACTTCTGAAAATAGCTTCTCTGATTATGATTACACTGGCCTGCTTTTTTGTCTGCCTTCACTTCCTTTACTGGTATGATAATAAATATACGGCCAAAGGGCTGCAGCCTGTCAGCGGGATGCTCTGTCTTTCCGAAGAGGATCTGGCCGGAAGACAGCTATATTTTCTTACCAGGCAGTGGCAGTTTTATCCTGATGTGCTGCTGACCCCCGAGGATTTTAAAGGAAAAACGCCGGATATTTATATGCGCTACATAACCATCGGCGAATACAATAACTTCAGCATGGATAACCCTGCACGCAGCACCAGAGGCAGCGCTACCTACCGCCTGCTCCTGTCGCTGCCCGGTACGCCCCGTTCCTATACGCTGGCGCTTCCTGAAATTTTTTCTTCTTATTCCCTTTATATTGGGGGAGAAAAAATACTCCAGCTTGGGGATCCGGATCCGGATAATTATCTTGCCCGTATCGGAAACCGTACTGTTTCCTTCACTGCATCAGGAGTTACGGAGCTGCTGCTGCAGGTTACCAACTACTCCCATTTTTACAGCGGACTGACCTATCCTCCGTTGTTGGGAGAGCCCTATGCGGTGAGCCGGCTGTTGAATATCCGGCTGCTCATCGCTCTGTCCGCCCTGATCTGCACGGTTTTGTGCGGGCTGCTTTCCCTGTACTTCAGCCTGATGGCAAAGCAGTCCATCACGGTTATTTTCGCGCTTCTGTGCCTGTGTCTGGCCGGGTATACCAGCTATCCCCTGCTTTATACCTATTTCACCATAAGCCTCCAGCCCTGGTATATGCTGGAGCTTCTGTGCATCTACGGCATGTATCTGCTGATTATCATCCTGCAGCGATATCTGCCGGGGAAAAAGCCCCGCCTTTACTCCGCCATGCTGCTACTGCTTTCCCTGTTCTGCGCTGCGGTCATTCTTTACTGCCTGTTTCCGCCCCATCAGGAAATACTTCATATAATTTTTTCCCGGGTGTCCTTTGCCGTCAAAATCCTGACCGCACTGTATCTGCTGTGGCATGCGGCCTCCACAGTATATTACGGAGAAACAGATTCCTGGCTGCTTCTGACCTGTACCACCATTTTCGCCGCTTCCCTGCTCTCTGACCTGCTGATGCCCTATTATGAACCAATCCTGGGAAAATGGTTTCCCGAATACGGAGGCCTGATTCTGGTAGGCGCCATAGGCTATACGCTGTGGAAGGATTTCACGCTCTCCTATCAGTTCCGCCTCACCTTTGCGGAAGAAAAGCGCCAGCTCACAAAACAGGTTGCCATACAGAAGGCGCACTATCTGGAGCTGACTGAAAAAATCGAGGAATCCGCCAAGCAGCGTCATGATCAACGTCACCATCTCCGCACGCTGTATTCTTTTTTAAGTGCGGGCGAAACCCGGAAAGCCATGGACTATCTGGAGACTTATATCCTTACCACCATGGGGCAGGAACGCGCCATCCTCTGCTCCAACCTGGTCATTGACGCTATTCTGCAGTACTATAAAAACCTTTGCGACCGCCAGGGAATCGCTTTTGAGGCTAAGATGGAGCTTCCTCCGGATCTGCCGGTTTCAGACACCGAGCTTTCCATCCTCTTCGGCAATCTGCTGGAAAATGCCTGGGAGGCCTGCTGCCGGGAAAAAACAAATCAGTACATCACTGTACGTGGAAAATATAAAAAAGGAAAGCTGTATGTGCAACTGGAAAACAGCTGCACCAGCCCTCCTCTGATTAAAAAAGGAAAATTTATTTCTTCAAAAAACGGAAAATACGGTCTTGGAACACAGTCCGTGCGGAATGTTGTCAGCCAGTATGACGGGCTGGTGGAATTCGACCAAACAGATCAGAGCTTCCGTGTATCCGTCATCCTGCCTCTGCCCGCCGGAAACGCACAGTCTACCTGAAACGGCCGCTGCGGCCCTTATCCGCCCCGGCAGGAATCATTGCTGCCAGTCCGGAGACTGGCCAAACAGCAGCTCTCCGGCCGTTTCATTCTCCTCTGCCGCCGGGTACACCTCATAGCGGATGGATATTTTTCCTCTAAACCCATAGCTTAAAAAGCAGTTGGAAACACGGCTCTGGGTAATCTCGCAGTTCTCCTGCCTGATTCCCACAAGAAGAACGAGAAACTGGTTGTTTCCGTAGCGGGTAAAGGAATCTCCCCTGCGCAGTGCAGAGCGGATCGCGCTTTTCAGCTTATCCATATATCTGTCCAGCCTGGCATCCTCTGTCAGCGGCATGCCTTCCCCGTCCACCAGGGTACAGAGCATCAGGAAAGCCGGCTGCCCGCTTCTTTCCGCCATACGGCAAACAATATGGTAGCAGTCCACAAAACCAGGATAGCTGCAGAAGTAAGCGCCGTTTTTCTCTTCACTTTCCTGAAGTCCCTGCTTGATATCGGTAATTACCGAAGCATTGTAATGAATCTTCTCCCGCATCTGCCGGAATCTTTCCAGCATTTCCTCCGAAGGCTCCAGCCCCAGCTCCTCAAAGTAGAAGGCCGCCGCCGTCTCATAGATTTCCATGGCCTCCTTATATCTTCCCAGAGCCATCAGACAGTCTATCTGCATCAGATAATATTCCTCGAAAAAGTAAATTCCGCAGGCCTGAGCACTAAGTTCCAGAAGTTCTTCGTACTCCTGTCTTTCCCGCAGCAGAGCGGAAGCCTCATTGATGCAGTCCACGTACAGCTTCTGGTACTTGCAGCTTTCGATGGCAACCCACTCCTCGCCGGCCAGCTCCGGAAGGAATTCCCCCCGGTACATTCTGCAGGCTTCCTTAAGCAGCTCCGCTTTCTTGTCAGGATCCGTCTCCTGAAGCGCTTCTTCAGCTGTAAGGCGGAACCTGTCCGTATCCCGTTCCAGCGGAACCGCGCAGTAATTCCAGCGGTATAACCCTTCCTGGAACCAGATACAATCCGTATTCTCAAAGCAGTTCAGCTTCTGGATATATTTACGCAGACGGTAAATATTCACACGCAGCGTAGCTCCGGCATCCTCCAGCTCCTCCCTGCCGTACAGCCTTTCAATCAGCTCCGCCCGGGGAATTCCTTCTCTGCCAGCATACAAAAGAATCTGAAACAGCTGCATCATTTTGGATGTTCCGGAATAATTATTAGGCAACGGCTTTTTCCCGTAAACCAGAGAGAAGCCGCCCAGCATATTTACCTGTAAAATTGTCTTATCAACCGATTTTCTGTTCATTTCTCTGTTTTACCCCATTCATTCTCCTGTTTGCTTTTCATTTCTTTTCCGCTGCATTTCCGTAATTCCTCTGCCCGCACACAGCAGGGGCCTGACATTGGCTCCAATATACACGGAGTACTTTTCTGTAATGCAGTCATAGTTACTCCTGATGCGCTCCACCACCTTCCAGGCGTTTTCCAGGCTGGCCCCTATTACCATGAGCAGGTACTGGCAGCTGCTGTACCGGGTGTAGACATCTCCGCTGCGCAGTGAGGCGCAGATTGTCCCCCCCAGCTTTTCCATCAGGTATTCCCGATCCTGCAGTGTAACGAACTGCTTCCTGTCATCCACCAGCGTCAGCAGAACTGTATAGGCACTGATGGGCAGACGCATCAAACCTCTTTCCACAAAACGGTACAGCTGCTTAAAGGTTGCAAAATCCTGGCAATACGCGCCCTGCGGCGACGTCTTTTCTCTCAGTTCCATCCAGATCAACTCCATATCAAGATCAATTCCGGTATCCTCCGTATGGTTCTTTACCGCTGCGGAAATGATTTCCGGTTTTCCATGCTCCTCATCATAACTGCATACCGCTGCCTTACCCTTCTTCTTTCCCTGGAACAAGGCATAATCTGCATGGTCAAAAGCAGAGGTGTAGTTATCCTTCTGCCTGCAGCCGACAACGCCAATGGTGGCGGAAAGCCGCCCCTCCACTCCCATTTTATCACCCATCAGCTGCATTCGCCGGATTAATTCTTTGCCCTTTTGCATTGCCTCCTGCAGCGTGCATTCCCTTGCCGTAAAAATAATGAACTCGTCTCCGCCGAACCTTCCCACCACATTCTCCGGCGGAAATATCTCCTTCATCAAAGCCGTCAGGCCCTTCAATACTTCGTCTCCGAACAGATGACCGTACCTGTCATTGATCCTTTTAAAACCGTCTACATCCACCACCATCAAATTGCCGCCCTCATTTTTTTTCAGCCGTTCAATAATGATATTTTCAGCAGTTGTTCGATTGTACAGTCCGGTCAGGCCGTCGGCCTCACTCAACATTTTCAGCCGGGAGTTTTCTTCCTGAAGCTCCAGTATTTCCTTTTCCATCAGGCCAATACCCATAAGGTTCCTCCTTCATGCCGAAAAGACATATCCCGGCCATCAAAAACTGGTTAATTTAAAAATATCACAGTAGTTGCAATAAATCAAGTTTTGGTGCGCGAACGGCAATTTTTGTGTCTAAATGGCAAAAACAATATAACGCTTGCACGCTTTTTAAAACATTTTTTCTCTGTTTGTAACGTTTAAAACTTCCGGACCGCCTGGCTTTCCCTGCAAAATACGGGGAAAGATCTGTATGACCGGATAGAACTCAGGTTCCATCCGGTCATATTTTTATCTGATAAAATATTGGTTCATTCTGAAAAAAATGGTTTTTAACCCTGCAGAATTTCCCTTACCATTTCATTTACCAAAGCCGGGTCAGCTTTGCCCTTCATGGCTTTCATCGTCTGTCCTACCAGGAAGCCGGCCGCCTTTTTCCTGCCGTTTCGGAAGTCCGCAGCCGACTGCGGGTTGTCTGCAATGACGCTTTCAATTGTGCTGCGCAGCAGGCCTTCGTCATTCACCGTTTTTAATCCGTGACGCAGGGCATAAGCTTCCGGCTCCACGTCCTCTTCAAACATCACAGAAAAAATCTTCTTCGCCACGCTGCCGTTGATTTCCTTCCTTTCCGTCAGCTCTATCAGCTTCGCCAGATTAGCCGGGGAAAAACGGATATCCTCCGGCTCCTCACCTTTTTCCTTAAGCAGCCGCAGTGTTTCCCCCATAATCCAGTTGCTCACCTTTTTGGGCTGTCCGCACAGCTTCGTGGTTTCTTCAAAAAGATCCGCCAGCGGTTTGGATCCTGTGATAATTTCGATATCATAATCAGGCAGCTCATATTCCTGCCTGTAGCGGCTCATTTTTTCCGTCCGGAATTCTGGCAGCTTCCGGCGGACAGCCTCCAGCCAATCCTCCCCGATATATATGGGCGGGAGATCCGGATCCGGAAAATAGCGGTAATCCCGGGCATCCTCTTTGGAACGCATGGCATGGGAAGCTTCCTTGTTGTCATCCCACCGTCTGGTTTCCTGGATTACCTTTTTTCCCTCCTCCAGCAGTTCGATCTGGCGCTGCCGTTCCCCTTCTATTGCGCGGGAAATGGCTTTGAAGGAGTTCAGGTTCTTCATCTCCGTCCGGATCCCCAGCTGCCGTACGCCCGCTTCCCTCACGGAAAGGTTGACATCGGCGCGCATACTGCCCTCCTGCAGCTTGCAGTCTGAGGCACCAAGGTACTGAATAATGAGCCTCAGCTTTTCCAGATAAGCAATCACCTCATCGGCGCTTCGCATATCCGGCTCGGATACGATTTCAATCAGTGGGACGCCGGATCTGTTATAATCCACCAGGGAAATATCCTCCCATTCATCATGTATCAGCTTTCCCGCATCCTCCTCCATGTGGATTTCATGAATTCCTATTTTCTTCCTCCCGGCAGGCGTTTCGATTTCCACGCAGCCGTTCTGGCAGATGGGGAGGTAGAGCTGGGAAATCTGATAGTTCTG
This sequence comes from Clostridium sp. KLE 1755, assembly GCF_000466465.2. Lineage (NCBI taxonomy): Bacteria > Bacillati > Bacillota > Clostridia > Eubacteriales > Clostridiaceae > Clostridium > Clostridium sp. KLE 1755. The sequence goes on along the minus strand of NZ_KE992738.1, from coordinate 9,214 downwards.
CGGATTGTCGGGGTAAAAATAGTTCTTCCGGTCAAATCTGCAGAACCTGGTAATGGAACAGCCGGTAGCAAGGCCAACAGCCATGGCATATTCCACCACCTGCTTATTCAGTACGGGAAGGGAGCCCGGCATTCCGGTACAGACGGGACAGGTATGGGTATTGGGCGCTCCGCCGAAAGCAGTGGAGCAGCCGCAGAAGATTTTGGTCCGGGTTGCCAGTTCTACATGAACCTCAAGGCCGATTACTGTTTCGTATTGCTTTGCCATTTATCCGCGCCTCCTTTCATCAGAATCCGTTCCGCCGGCTTTGCTGCCAGCTGCCGCTGGTTCTGGCACTGCTGGTTCTGGTACTGCCGTCTCTTCTGCCCGGCACGGACAGTCCGGGAAACGGCCTCTGGCCTGCTCATAGGAAAAGGCCGCCTGAATCAGTTTTTTCTCCTGGAAGCAGTCACCAACCAGCTGCAGGCCGATGGGAAGCCCCCGGCTGTCCAGGCCGCAGGGCAGGCAGATTCCGGGAAGTCCCGCCAGATTGGCGGAAATCGTATAGATATCTCCCAGATACATCCGTATCGGATCCGTCAGGCTCTCTCCCAACCCCGGCGCTGTCGTGGGAGCCACCGGTCCCAACAGGCAGTCATAACGGGCAAAGGCTTCGTCAAAGGCTTTTTTTATCAGCGCTTTGACACGGAGGGCTTTCAGATAATAAGCATCATAATAGCCGGAGCTTAATACAAAGGAGCCAAGCATGATACGGCGCTTCACCTCCGGGCCGAAGCCTTCAGAGCGGGTTCTTTTATACATCTGATGCAGTCCTTCGTATTCACTGGCGCGGTATCCGTATTTAATACCGTCAAAACGTTCCAGGTTAGAGCTGGCCTCCGCGGAAGCGATAGTATAATAAGCGGGAATTGCGTATTCCACCAAAGGAAGATCAAATTCCTCCACTTCGGCCCCTTTATCCTTCAAAAGCTCCGCTGCCTCCAGGACGGCCTTCCGTACCTCCGGATGCAGCCCTTCTCCGAAATAATCCCGGGGAATGCCGATTCGCATTCCACTCACGTTGTCCTTCAGCGCGGAGGTAAAATCCGTTTTTTCCCCTGCGGCAGCAAAATCCACGGAGGTGGAATCCTTGCTGTCATGTCCTGCGATCACCTCCAGTATTGCCGCGCAGTCCGCCACATCCCTGCACAGCGGCCCTATCTGATCAAGCGAAGAGCCATAGGCAACCAGTCCGTAACGGGAAACAGTTCCGTAGGTGGGCTTCATTCCCACCACGCCGCAGAAACCGGCCGGCTGGCGGATGGAGCCTCCGGTGTCGCTGCCCAGTGCGGCAAAGCATTCTCCCGCCGCTACCGCAGCCGCGGAACCGCCTGAGGAGCCTCCTGGCACATGCCCCGGGTTCCACGGATTCCCGGTCACTCCGAAGGCGGAGGTTTCCGTTGTGGAGCCCATGGCGAATTCATCCATGTTGGTTTTTCCCAGGATAATAGCCCCTGCCCGCTCCAGCCTCACCACAGCTTCTGCGCTGTAGGACGGGACAAAATTGGAAAGGATGCGGGATGCACAGGTTGTTTTAACATCCTTTGTGCAGATGTTATCCTTGACGGCTATCGGCACGCCTGCCAGCGGCCCGGCCAGCTCCCCGGCATCAATTGCTGCCTGCACCTGTTCCGCCCGCTTCAGGGCACGTTCCTTATCCAGGCTGATATAGCAATGAAACTTTGCCTCCTTTTCTTCTATCTGCCGGAATGCTTCTTTCACGGCTTCCCGGCAGGTACATTCTTTTTTCTTTATTTTACCGGCCAGCTGTACGGCCGAAAATTCCATAAGACTCATAATTGCCTCTCTTTCCGCAACAGTTCAGCCTTCGGCCAAACGGTTACCTCTTTCCGCCTGACTCAGGGCTTCCTGCATGACGCATGGTTTCGTTTATGAACTAATCCACCGTACGGGGGACCTTAAACATCCCGTCTTTGCATCCCGGCGCATTTTTCAGTATCTGTTCCCTGTCGTCGCCGTTTGTTACCACATCCTCCCGGAATACATTGGCAGCGGCAGATATATGGCTCATGGGCTCCACGCCTTCCGTGTCCAGTTCATTCAGTTTATCTATATAATCCAGCATCCGGCCCATGTCGGCCTTGGCCTGTTCCTTCTCTTCCCCTGTAAGCTCCAGCTTTGCCAGAATGCCTACGTAGTCGATGGTGGCATCTGTTATTACGTTTGCCATGTTGTTCTCCTCCTTTTTTTGTATGGCCTGCGCAGTAAATGTGCAGGCCTGCCGGACAGTTTCTTATGGTTCCAAGCGGCTCAGAATCCCACGTGATTTGGGTCGATTTTACTTCTTCACTGCCTCACGGTTCCAAGCGGCTCAGAATCCCACGTGATTTGAGCCGATTTTACTTCTTCACTGCCCTAAGGTTCCAAACGGCTCAAATCACGGGGAAACAGTGTGGTTTCGCGGACGTTGTCTTCTCCCACGAGCTTCATGGTGAGCCTTTCCAGGCCGATTCCCAGGCCGCCGTGGGGCGGCATTCCATATTTGAAGGCCATCAGATAGTGCTCCATTCCCTCCTCCGTCATGCCCCGTTTCGCCATTTTTTCAAGCAGCATATGGTAATCATGGATCCGCTGCCCTCCGGTGGTAATCTCCATCCCTTTAAACAGGCAGTCAAAGCTCAGCGTAAAAGCAGGATCCCCGGGATCATCCATCGCGTAAAAGGGACGCTTTTTGCTGGGATAATGGGTGACAAATACGAAATCGCTTCCATACTCCTCTTTAAAATACCTGCCGATAAGCGATTCCTCCTCCGGCTCCAGATCGTACGGGTTGCGGATGGGCCTGCCGTATTTTTCACTCGCAAGCCTTTTTGCTTCGTCAAACCGGACGCAGGGGATTTTCTCAGTGTCCGGGAGTTCGATATCCAAAATGGCCAGCTCCCTGCCGTATTCCTTTTTCAAAAGCCCCATAATGTTCTGCAGGACCCCGGTTTCCATAGCCATAATATCTTCAAAACCGTCAATGTAGCCCATTTCAAAATCCAGGGAGGTGTATTCATTCAAATGACGCTTTGTGTTATGCTTCTCTGCCCGGAACACCGGAGCGGTCTCAAAAACCCTGTCAAATACGCCCACCATCATCTGTTTATAAAACTGAGGGCTCTGGGCGAGCACCGCCGGCCTGTGGAAATAATCCAGGCGGAAAATATTTGCTCCTCCCTCAGCGCCCCTGGCTCCGATTTTAGGAGTGTGGATTTCCGTAAATCCCTGTGTGACAAGGAAATCACGAAAGCCCCTCACAATCCCATCCTGAATACGGAATTTCGCCCGTTCCCGGATATTCCTCAAAGAGACAGGACGCAGATCCAGGCTGGTTTCCAGGGAAATATTCATTTTCCACTTGGAAATGGGAATCGGCATCGCCTGCACAGGCTCCGAAAGGATAACCACCGCCCTCATCCTGATTTCCACACCGCCCGGAGCCTTTTCCGAAGCCGCCAGGACGCCTGAAACCTCCACCGCGCCGCCCTCTCTCAGCTCCTTTAAGGAAAAATCCGCCTTACCCGGTTCATACACACACTGCACCAGCCCTTCCCTTTTCCGAAGGACGACAAAGGCTATCGTCCCCATATCACGTATGGCATGGACAGCCCCATTCACCTTTACCTCCCTTCCCACCATCTCCGGTAAGAGAAGATCTCCGATTTCCAATACCTCTTTCTGCTTCACTCCTGTCAAAAATTCCATAACTTTGGTCTCCTTTTTCTGTGGCTGGTCTGCAAGTTCCACTGCGGGGCGGAACCATTTTAAAGAAACCCGTAACCTTTTATTTCCTGAGTCTCTCTGCCTTCAACTCCCTCCTGGCAGTCGCTAAATATCCATGCAAGCATGGCTACTTGGCTCGTTGCTCGCGGGAATAAAAAAATCCCGGAATGCATACAATCTGCATTCCGGGACGGACTCCAAACGGATCCGCGGTACCACCCGCATTGATAAGACGCCACTTCCAACAAAGTGTTTTACCGCCTTACCCACTCTTACACTTAACGCGTGTTACACGGATTACCCTACGTTTCTCACGAAATTTCAAATAACCGGCTCCCGGGTGTTCCCTTTGTCAGCTTACACAAGCAGCGCTCTCAGTCGGTGACGCCGCATTCCTGTCGCTTCCCCTGACAAGAGTCCCGTTCAATGCCATTACTATAAATTGTTTCACATCATACCACAACCCATCCCCAAAATCAATACTTTCCTTAATCCCTCTTTATATCTCTTTAATCCTCTCCACAGCCTCCACCGTATTCTCATACGACCCAAACGCCGTCAGCCTGAAATACCCTTCCCCGCTCGGCCCGAACCCCGCTCCCGGCGTCCCGACCACATTCGCCCGTTCCAGCAAATAATCAAAAAACTCCCAGCTCCCCATCTGCCCCGGCGTCTTCATCCACACATAAGGAGAATTCACCCCGCCGTACACCTCATACCCGGCGCTCTTCAGCCCCTCCAGAATATAACGCGCATTTTTCATATACCTGTCCACCATGCTGCGGATCTGCGCCTTCCCTTCCTCCGAATAAACAGCCTCCCCGGCCCTCTGCACGATATAAGGCGCGCCGTTGTACTTCGTCCCATGCCTCCTGGCCCAGAGCGAATGCAAAGACACCCCGCCGCACACCATATCCTTAGGCACTACCGTATAAGCCAGGCGCAGGCCGGTAAAGCCCGCATTCTTGGAAAAAGAACGCAGCTCAATGGCACAGCCCCTCGCCCCCTCACACTCATAAATACTGTGAGGCACATCCTCCTGGGAAATATACGCTTCATAAGCGGCGTCAAAAATAATCACCGCCCCCACCCGGTTCGCATAATCCACCCATACCTGCAGCTGATCCTTCGTCACCGTACAGCCCGTAGGATTATTCGGGAAACATAAATAAATCAAATCCGGCGTCTTTTCCGGCAGCTCAGGGACAAACCCGTTCTCCGCCGTACACGGCATATAAATCACATCGCTCCAGACCTCCGACTCCTTATCATAGCTCCCTGTCCTGCCCGCCATCACATTAGAATCCACATACACAGGATACACCGGATCACACACCGCAATTTTACTGTCCGCCGCAAAAATTTCCTGAATATTGGCAGAATCCGACTTCGCCCCGTCAGAAACAAAAATCTCATCCGGTTCAACCGCGCAGCCCCTTGCCTGAAAATCATTTTCCGCAATGGCCTTCCGCAGAAACTCATACCCCAAATCCGGGGCATACCCATGAAACGTATCCGCATCCGCCATCTCATCCACAGCCCTGTGCAAAGCCTCCACCACTGCGCCCGGCAGCGGCTGCGTCACATCCCCGATCCCTAAGCGGATGATCCTCTTGTCCGGATTTGCCGCAGAAAACGCACTCACCTTTTTTCCAATTGTTGAAAAAAGATAACTTCCCGGAAGCTTCAGATAATTTTCATTTATCCTGTACATATCAAAATTTCTCCTCTCAATCCTCCACACAGCCGTCAAACACCGTCTCCGCAGGCCCTGTCATATAAACCCGGTTGTTCTTTTCATCCCACTCGATTTCCAGTTTCCCTCCCAGGACCTTAACCGTCACCCGTCTCTCCGTCAGCCCATTTAACACGCAGGCCACAGCCACAGCGCAACAGCCCGTCCCGCAGGCCAGCGTCTCCCCGGAGCCGCGCTCCCAGACACGCATTTCCACCGTATTCCTGTCCAAAACCTTCACGAATTCCGTATTCACCCTTCTGGGGAACCTGGGATGATTTTCAAAAAAAGGCCCTGTCTTTTCAATTTCCAGACCTGCCACATCCTCCATGTACACCACCGCATGAGGATTTCCCATGGAAACACAGGTCATTTCATAACTCCTGCCCTCCACCTCAATCGCTTCAGCCACCGCCTGCTCACCGTCGCATACAACAGGGATCTCCTCTGCCCTTAGCACAGGCTCCCCCATATCCACACGCACCTGCTTCACCCTGCCATTCTCCGTAAAAAGCCGCAGATACTTCACCTGTCCGAAGCTCTCAACAGTAATTTCCGTCTTATCCGTCAGCCCTTTGTCATACACAAACTTCGCCACGCACCGGATGCCGTTCCCGCACATCTCCGCCCGCGTCCCGTCCGAATTGTACATCTCCATTTCAAAATCCGCCAGACTGGACGGATTCACAAAAATCACGCCGTCTCCTCCGATCCCGAAATGCCGGTCGCTCATCCGCCTGACAAAATCAGGCTTCTTTTCCAACGGGATTTTTTCCGTAAAACCATTAATATACACATAATCATTTCCGCAGCCCTGCATTTTTGTAAAATTTATCTTCATGTATCTTTTCCTTCTTTCCTGAAAAATAACTGCCCTGTCCCTTTGCAGCCACTCCTGTCAATTCCTTGTTACCAGCACCATTTTCGCCATCTCCACCATGTTGGTGCCGCTGTCCATACTGCACTTTTGTATGTACCTGTGCGCTTCCTCTTCCGTCATCCGGTTCCGCTCCATCAGCAAAGCCTTGGCCTCTTTGATAATCGCCTCCTCCTCCTTGCTCCGTTCCCTGGGCGCAAGCCGCTGCCTTCTCCTCCGCCTTTCCCTGGACTGACACATCATATCCACCGTGCTGACCAGCTCCTGCACCTTCAAGGGCATGGAAAGACATACAATATCCTTCACGCTGACCTCGCTTAAATATCCCGGGGAGGCCAGGAGGAGCATATCCATTCCCGGGGGAAGATAATCATATAGCTCCGAATACGCCATATCTATCAGCTTATAGCTGCAGATAACAATACCGCCGGATAAAGCATCCGCAGCCCCCAGCGCCTGGGCGCCGGTACTGCAGGCCGCCATCACTGAAAAGCCGCTGCGCACAAGAACATTCTTTATGCTTTTGGCATCCTCTATTTTCGGTAAAACCACAATGATATTTGTCACATGAGTACCTCCATCTGTAAGCAGCTCCCGATACGGCACACGACCCATACGGCCATAAAGCAGCGCCCGTTACAGCACACGGCCCGTACGGCCATAAAGCAGCGCCCGTTACGGCACATGGCCCGTATGGCCATGAAGCAGCTTCACTCAGAATCGGTTCAAATACTCATTAATCTCCCAGTCCGTTACCTGCGCACGGTACCTGTTCCACTCTTCCTTTTTGGCCTCAATATATTTGTTCGCCACATGCTCGCCCAATGTTTCCCTGATAAATTCGTCCTTCTCCAGCTCTTCAACCGCCTCTATCAAGGTACCCGGAAGACGCTCTATCCCCATCAGTTTTTTCTCATCCTCTGTCATGGCAAAAATATTGCAGTTCACGCTCTTTGGCGGCTCCGTTTTTTCCCGGATACCTTCCAATCCGGCCCGCAGACATACCGCCAGCGCCAGATAGGGATTGGCCGCCGGATCAGGACTTCTCAGTTCAATCCTGGTTTTCTCGCTTCCCGCCGCCGGAATCCGCAGCAGAGGGCTTCTGTTAGCCGTGCTCCACGCGATGTAAACCGGCGCCTCAAATCCCGGAACCAGCCTTTTATAAGAATTCACAAGCGGATTCGTAATCGCCGTAATTGCCCTGATATGCTTCAGGATTCCTCCGATAAAATAATAGGCTTCCCTGCTCAGTCCGTTTTCATCCCCGGCGTCCTGAAAAATATTCCTTCCGTCCCTGGACAGAGACATATTGATATGCATACCGGAACCGTTCACCTCCGCTTTCGGCTTCGGCATAAAGGTAGCATGCAGCCCATGCCTTTTTGCAATGGTTTTCACCGTAAGCTTAAAGGTCATAATATTATCGGCAGTCGCCAGCGCTTCATCATATTCAAAATCAATTTCATGCTGTGCCGGGGCCGCCTCATGATGGGAGGTTTCCACAACAAACCCCATATCCTCAAGCGTCAGCACCATATCCCTTCTCGCATTTTCCCCCCGATCCACCGGCCCCAGATCAAAATACCCCGCCTGTTCATGGGTAATCGTCGTAGGCATGGCGTTTTCATCCATATGGAACAGAAAAAATTCACATTCCGGCCCCACATAAAACGTATATCCCATTTCCTCCGCTTCCTTCAGCGCTGTCTTCAGAATATATCTGGGATCCCCCTCAAAAGGCTTATCTCCCGGCCGGTACACATCACAAATCAGCCGCGCCACCTTCCCCTGCTGCGGCCTCCACGGAAAAATCTCAAACGTATCCAAATCCGGATGCAGAAATAAATCCGATTCCTCTATTTTCACAAAACCATCTATCGCCGAACCGTCAAACATACACCGGTTATCCAGCGCCTTTTCCAGCTGGCTGGAGGTAATGGCCATATTTTTCAGACAGCCGAACATATCCGTAAACTGCAAACGGATAAACTCCACATCTTCCTCCTCCACCAGCCTCAGGATATCTTCTTTCGTATACTTCTTTCCCGCTAACTGCATAGCTACCATTCCTTTCCCTGCAAAATAATCCCCTTGCTTATTGATAACACTTCGTAACAGTTCAGCCTTTTGAACTATTGCATATATCCCATCAAACGAAAAAAGGCGCTCCTACCCCACTGGTAAGAACGCCGTTGCCCTACTTCCATATACTAACAGCAGATCCCCGGATTTGTCAACATTTTTTTACTCTCCGCAGCCGTGTTTCACCGCTAAGCTAACGCATTCCAGAAGAAAAAATAAATCAGCACACAGCCCCAGGCATTCCCTGTATAATCCCGGACCGCCAGCATCCCATAAATAATAATGAAATCGCACAGCCCCACAACAAACGTTTCCGGCGCCAGCCCCAAAACCGTATGTACCACAAGACATATCGCCCCGCCGGCCGCCGCCCCGCATTCAGCCAAACACGCCTGACCGGAAACAGCCGGTTCACCCGTTCCGCGATCACCACATAAGAAAACCCTTCAAAAAAGCCCCAGCTCGCCGCAATAATAACCATTCCAACCAAACTGACCGGAAACCCCGCTTCCAGCACCTGCTTCGTAAAATTTACCGTCTGAAAAGGCAGATAACTGTGAACCTCATTCCGGAACAACATACTTACAAAAGCCGGCGCACAAGCCAACGCCGACAGCAAAACCGTCACCCCCAGCTTCTCCCATTTCAGCCCAAAGCTGCGAAAACTCTCCCTGCGCACCGCACACACAATCGTAATCCCCAGCCCAAAAACACCATATTCCGTCAAAGCCCCCAACAACGTCTGCAAAAGAAGC
>NZ_KE992737.1:82748-88413 GCF_000466465.2 Clostridium sp. KLE 1755 | reverse complement strand
TCCGGCTGAAAACCGTGGCTTCCCGCACTTTTACCCAGGAGGATTATGATGCGGTTAACCGTGTGCTGCTGGGTGGCGGGGCACTGTGGGAACGTGCGGTGGAGGAAGACGATCCGGCCCATGGCTTTACAAAAGCGGAAATTGAGCAGCGGATAGAGGAGCTGAAGAGGCTGGAAGCCACGGGCGCAACCTATGTGGATGAATACGGGGACGAAAGAAGCTACGGGGAAGCAATAAAAAACTTTGAGGAAATGCTGAAGTATGCGCCTGAGACGGTGGGCACAAGGGAAATTGAAGCAAAGGTACAGTACGATCCGGACGCCGCGGCAAATGGGACTCCTGAAAAAAACTGGCTGATGGGCAATGTTACCGCGGACGGAAAAGATTATGTTGTAAGCCTTGGCAATGAACTGACTCCCGATTGGCGCTGGATCAGTTTCATGGTTTCCTATCTGGAAAATGGAGGAAACTATATGCCGGTGGGTGACGCTCCGGCAGCCGGCACATCCCTGAATGCACCACCGGAGGATATCATCAGTAAAGCGGAACAAGCAGCTGCAGATATGGGCTTTGATGAGTTTATGTCCTGCGGAGGAGAATATTTTTCAACCTTTACAGAGGATGAAGAGGGAAAAATGGTGGCTGCGGATAACGGTTACGGCGTTTATTTTACAAGAGTGATAGACGGTATTCCTGTAACCTATACCCATACCGACGGCAGTACCTCGGAAGGAAACTGGTCGTCCTGGCCTTATGAAAAGCTTTATATGATCTACAATGATGGGGGCCTGGTTGATTTCCAGTGGTGGGATCCGTATACGGTGACCGATAAGTCCGATGAATACGTATTCTTGATGCCCTTTGATGAAATCCAGAAAATTTTTAAGGAAATGTTCCAGAAAAAATATGCATTCTATACGGAAAACAACATAAAGGTGAACTTTGCCATAGATGAAATCCGCCTGGGTTATATGCGCGTGATGGAAAAAGGCAACGTAATGGAAGGAACCATGGTGCCGGTGTGGGATTTCTTCGGCAGCCAGACCGTGGAAAGAGAGGACGGAACAACGGAAGTAACAGGCGGCCCCTACGACAGCTGGTTTACCATCAATGCCATGGATGGCACGGTAATTGACAGGAATCTGGGGTATTGATGCCGGCTTGTAACCGGCAGCTATATCAGGTCAATATAGTACAATAATCGGTCAACAAAAAAGAAGAAAAGACAGGGCAGAAGTGATAACTTGATTACATACGAGATTTTTTTAATACGGAGGAAAATCCTCTGCTCGCAGAGTGCTCACATTTTTCCTTCGTAAAAACAAGGAGGAAAATCCTCTGCTCGCAGAGGCTCGCATTTTTCCTTCGGAAAAACAAGGAGGATTTGGGATGCGGATACAAATGCTGCATGACAACTGGCAGATGTGCATCAACAATACGGAGGAGTTTCTGCCCGCCGCCGTACCGGGAAGCGTTTACCAGGATCTGCTGGACAACGGCAGGATGGAGGATCCCTATTACAGGGACAATGAGCTGAAGGCTCTTAAAATCATGGATAATGATTTTACCTATGTTACATATTTTGACGCGCCGGAGGAAATCAGGGAGAGGGAAGAGGTTTTACTGCATTTTGACGGGATTGATACCATCGCGGATATCAGCCTGAACGGAACGCTGCTGGGGAGTGTCCGGAATATGCACCGAATCTGGGAATTCCCGGTGAAAAGCCTGCTGCGTGACTGCGGAAATGAGCTGAAGGTGGTGCTGTATTCCCCGACCCGTTTTATCAGGGAGGCTTACGGGGAAAGGCCAATGGAAGGCAGCTCCGACGCCATGCAGGGCTTTCCCTATTTAAGGAAAGCTCACTGTATGTTCGGCTGGGACTGGGGTCCCCGCCTTCCTGATGCAGGAATTTGGCGTCCGGTGAAGCTGCTTGCCTTTGACCATGCCAGACTGGACGGCGTTTACATTACCCAGAAGCACGAGCCGGGCCGCGTGGCCTTACAGCTTCGTGTGGACGTGCAGAAAGCAGGCAGAAAAAATATCTGCCGTTTCGGAAGGGATGAGGAAGAGCTGGAAGGCCTGTCCTGGCGTGTGAAGGTGACCGATCCTGACGGCAGGGTAATCCTTACAGAAACCTGCCCGGAAGAAGCCGTGATTGAAAATCCCCGCCTCTGGTGGCCTAATGGCTATGGCGAACAGCCCCTGTATCTGGTGGAAGCGGAGCTTTTAAAGGATGGAAATGTGCTGGATAGCTGGAGCGGCCGCATCGGCCTGCGCACGATGAGCGTACATCGGGAAAAGGATGAATACGGCGAGCAGTTTGCCCATGAAGTGAACGGCGTGCGTATTTTTGCCATGGGCGCGGACTACATACCGGAGGATAATATCCTGTCAAGGGTGACTCCGGAACGAACCTACTCGCTGCTGAAACAGGCAAAGGATGCCAATTTCAACTGCATCCGTGTCTGGGGTGGTGGGAATTATCCCTATGACAGCTTCTGGGATGCCTGCGACGAGCTGGGCCTGGTGGTGTGGGAGGACTTCATGTTCGCCTGCGCGGTCTATGATCTGACGGAAGAGTTTGAGGAAACCATCACTGCTGAATTCATCGACAATATCAAGCGTATCCGCCACCATGCATCCCTGGGGCTGTGGTGCGGCAACAATGAAATGGAAATGTTCGTGGCGCAGGGCAACTGGGTATCCAGGCCGAAGGAGAAGAGCGATTACGTTAAAATGTACGAATACATCATTCCCAAGGTGCTCAAGGAATACGATCCCAATACCTTTTACTGGCCCGCAAGCCCCTCCTCAGGCGGCGCTTTCGATGATCCCAACGATGAAAACCGGGGTGATGTACACTACTGGGACGTATGGCATGGAAACAAGCCAATCACGGAATATCGGAAATTCTACTTCCGCTATGTCTCCGAATTCGGCTTCCAGTCCTTCCCCTCCTTAAAAACTGTGGAAACCTTTACCGAGCCGGAGGACCGGAATATTTTTTCCTATGTTATGGAAAAACATCAGCGCAACAAAACGGCAAATGGGAAAATCATGAACTACATGGAACAGACTTTCCTGTACCCCAATGATTTTGACACCACCCTTTATGCCTCCCAGCTTCTCCAGGCGGAAGCCATCCGCTACGGAGTGGAGCACTTCCGCAGAAACCGCGGCAGATGCATGGGAACCGTGATCTGGCAGCTCAATGACTGCTGGCCGGTAGCCAGCTGGTCCTCCATTGACTACTGCGGAAGATGGAAGGCGCTGCACTACTATGCGAAGCGTTTCTTCGCCCCGGTGATGCTTTCCTGCGCCGAGGAAGGCATCCTCACCCAGGACACCAACCCCAATGCAGAGCCTTACGAGGTAAAAAAATCCATCCATCTGTGCGTGGCAAACGAAACCATGCAGGAACAGCAGCTGCGCGTGGAGTGGTCGCTCAGAAACAACCGATCCGAAATCCTGCGCTCCGGCAGCGAAGAAGTAACCGTATCCCCGTTATCCAGCCTCTGGCTTGAAAAAACAGACTGTATGGATGCTGACACCTACGGCGATTATGTAAGCTATACCTGCTTCCGAGGAGAAGAACGCGTTTCCGGCGGAACCGTCATCTTCTGCGCGCCCAAGCACTATCGCTTCGCAGATCCCGGCCTTACGGTTACCGTTTCCGGCGATGAACTCACCGTCAGGGCACAGGCCTATGCAAGAGGCGTGGAAATCATAAACGAAGCCGATGACATGCTCCTTGAAGACAACTACTTCGACATGGACGCCGGAGAAAGAAAGGTAAAAATCCTGAAAGGCAGCCCGGACGGCCTGAAAATACGCAGCGTTTATAATATCCGTTAACACCTGTTAAACGCCCGTCCGTTTCACTTACCGGATTATGGGAACCAACTGCAAAATTTTTTCCAAAATAATTTTTATAAAGAAAACAGGGAGCTGCGGCCCCCTGTTACTTTTTTGCCTTCGTATAGTAACTCCGTTCCCCCTTAACAGTTACTGCCTTTCCTATCCCCTGCCCGGCCTGTTCTTCCGCAGGAATTCTCCCGGCGCACACCCATACTGCCGCTGGAAAACCCGGTAAAAATAACTCAGGTTCCTGAACCCGCACTCCTGGCAGATATCAATAATTTCCATCCGGTTTTCCAGAATCAGGGAAGCTGCAAAATCCATCCGCCTCATATTAATGAATTCCGTAGGGGACATATGCAGATACCTGCGGAAAGAACGGTTCAAATACTCCTGGGAAACATTCGCCAGGGAAATCAGCCGGGGAAGCCCCTCAATGAAATTTTCAGGCTCCTCCATCCGCCGTATCAGCGAAGAAAGCCATCCCGGCAGCGGATCCACCTCCTGCAGGGCCGGCCCCGGACAAAAATGATACAAAAAATAAGGCAGTACGGCATTCAAATACAAACGCCGCGCCGCACCAGGCTCCAAACCGCCCACATGAAGCATTTTTTCCCGGATATCAGACAAAACCGGCTCAGCCAGCTCCGTCTGAAGACACAAAGGGGAATCCGTAAAAAAAGACGGCGCACATCCAAGAAGCCCGCATATCTTTTCAAAAATAGACGGCAGGAAAGAAATATTAATCAGCTCCAGATCATACTGATTTAAAAAATCATACCCATGCCTGTCGGAAGGCCTCACGAAAACAAAAGACCCCTCCGAAAGCAGTACGGAGGAACCATTGATCCTGTGAATCCCCTTCCCCTTATTAATAAGAAAGAACTCATAAAAAGTATGCGTATGAAACGGATAAGTCTCCCGCACACTGAACTGATGCTGGAAACCACATTCCTCCCCCTTTAAAGTCAGCCTGGGAACCTCCCCGCACGGCTTCCCGCCGCGCCCCTCCTTATCCCTGCATCCACAGCCCCGCAAATCAGAGTTCATCAAAACCGATCCCCTTTTTCGTCAGAAATGTCCTCACTGTCCTGTCCCACAGGACATCCACACTCTTATCCATAATAAAAGTATGAAAAGCGGTACCCGTCACCAAAGTAAGCCCGCTCCCGTCATACTTACACGTCAGAACCAAAGCCTTCACCTGATCCGCCGTAATATCCGTTTCCCCCGCCTTCAGGATCCCCGGAATAAAACGGGGCATCAGATGCAGAATAAACTTAAACCCCGACGGCGTTTTCTTCCCCTTAATCAAATCAAAACACAACGGCCGCACATTTTTCCACGCAGAAAAATCATCAGGCCGCAACTCAGGATCATCCCACTCCTCACTGCTGAAAAAATCCCGGTTCATATGCCCATCAATATGGAACGTATTATACGTGGAAATCGTGGCTTCCTCCAACAAAAAAGAATCAAAACAAGACGACCCCAAAAGCTTCCCCATAAAACTCTTAACTTCTTTCACCTGCAATGCAATCATAATCTCTCTCCATCCTGCTTCCGCCCTCAGCCCGCCCACGCCGGCCCCATTCTCCTCTATTATAATGAAAACTCCCCCCAACAGCAACCATTTTCCCCACCCGCTTTTTCCCTGTCTATCAACCCACCTGTCTCTCTTATTTTTCAATGAAATCCATTCAAAACCAGCCAACCACCTTTCGCCTTCCATCTTTTATCCATTATAAGGCGCATTGTCCTCCAGAACCTTTACGTTTTGCTCCGGGGGATTTTCCCGCCCTGT
>NZ_KE992737.1:69402-82648 GCF_000466465.2 Clostridium sp. KLE 1755 | reverse complement strand
CCTGTCCCAGCCGTCCGGGGTGCGGGGGAGATGTCTGTTCTGAAAGGGAATCACGAAAAAATTGAGATATTTCTTACAGCATATTTTTCCCCTTCTGCTGTTGCCCCTAGCGGCTTGTCTGACGAACGCACAGACGAAGTCGTGCGTGAGGAGTTCAGCCGCGTTAACAGCAGAAGGGGAAAAATATACTGTTAGAAATATCCAATTTTTACGTCTGACCGCTCAGAACAGACACCTCCCCCGCACCCCGGACGGCTGGGACAGGGCGGGAAAATCCCCCGGAGCAAAACCCCAAAGCCTTCCGGATTACAATCCCCCTATAAAATGCGATGAAAAAATACATAACTTTTGGAAATTCTCTTTACAATATATGTAGGCGGGTGTTATTATAAGTGGTAATGAAAACTACGTGTAATTGTAGTGAATAATCGGAGGAATCAATGAGTTATAAAATTGTAGTGGACAGTTGCTGTGAATTGCCGGATGAACTGAAAAAAGATCCCCGTTTTGAGATTGTGCCTCTGGGGATTGAAGTAGGGGACTGGCGGATACAGGATGATGAGACCTTTAATCAGGCAGAATTTCTGAGAAGAGTGGCGGAGTGCCCTGAGTGCCCCCGTTCCTCCTGCCCTTCACCGGATAGATATAAACAGAGCTTTGACTGTGATGCGGAGCACATCTACGTTGTCACGCTGTCTGCGAACCTGAGCGGAAGCCATAACAGCGCAGTGCTGGGAAAGAATCTTTACGAGGAAAAGCACCATGATAAGAAAATTCATGTGGTGGATTCCAAATCAGCTTCCGGCGGCGAGGCGCAGATTGCACTGAAGGCAATGGAACTGGAGGAAAAAGGTCTGGCGTTTGAGGAAATCGTTCAGCAGCTGGAAGCTTTCCGGGATGAAATGAATACGTATTTTGTCCTGAACAACCTGGAAACACTCAGAAAGAACGGCCGCCTTACCGGCGTGAAGGCCCTGGTGGCTTCCACACTTAATATCAAACCTGTAATGGGAGCCACGGAGGAAGGAACGATCATTCAGCTGGGACAGGCCATCGGGTTGAAGAAGGCGCTGCAGAAGATGGCGGATATTGTGGCCAGGGAAACAGCGAATCCGCAGAAAAAATGCCTTATGATTACACACTGCAACAATCTGGCAAAGGCCGAGAGCGTGCGTGACATGATTCTGGCAAAGGCCAAGTTCGCGGAAGCCAGAATCCTTGATACTGCAGGAATCAGCAGCATGTATGCCAATGACGGCGGGATTATCATCGCAGTCTGACAGAAAAAGTATTCCCGGCGCACAGGAATTGACCGTAAGGAAATGCTGCAGAAGTTCCAAAATCCATCGCCAAAGGCGGTTTAGGATGGATTTTGCAGTAGTTGCAAGAGCTGTTAAAAATTAAATGAAAAAAGGAAAAACGGCGCTGCCAGCAGGCGGAGCCGTTTTTAGATCGGTAAAACATATTATGATATGGTAACTGTAAAGAAATAGATCTGCAGCCTTACTCAGCCGCTTTCCCTTCATTCCTTCATTTCCGCGGCCATCTGGCGAAGCGCCTTTTTGCTGGAAGGCGCAATTTTAATTTTGTGCCCGTCCGTCATGGTCAGATGGAAGGCGGAAACCTTATCCACATACTTTAAGTTGATGACGGCGCTGCAGCCGATCATGGCCAGCAGGCCGGATTCGCTCACCCGGATGAAGCCCAGATCAAGCTTGGTGGTGCCCCTTGCGGAATAGTCGATATCGAAGCCCAGGGTGGCGCTGAAATTAAGCATGTTGGCAACACACTCCCTGTTTCCGCCGTTTGCCAGATGAATGCGTATATAACGGTCATCGGGATAGGCGTACATGATTTCTTCCTCCGTCAGATAAAAGGCTTCCGTATCCGTACGGAATTCCATCCGCTTTTCCTGGCTGTTTTTGATGGTGAGAAGGGTCTCCACGACTTCGGTCAGCTCTGCGGGCTGGATAGGCTTGTCCATAAAAAAGCAGTTGTCAGGCAGGTCCGTTTCCTCCCTGTAATTGATTTTGGAGCAGCAGAAAACGATGGGGAGGGTATTCCCGGCGTTTCGCAGCTCCCGGGCGATTTCCGCCGCATTGCAGCCGTCCTCAACCATATCCATAAACAGGCCGTCATAGATCATGGGAGTTGACAAAATGGCGCTGCGGTTGCCGAAGGAATCCACGTAAAGAACCCCGGTGGTATTCAGCCTGCGGTCCGATTCCCGCCCAAGAAGCCGTTCCATTTGTTTCCTGTCCGCTATATTGTCATCACATACCGCTAGATGCATTGCTTTTTCCTCCTCTTTGTATGTTCAGATTTATGGCGTGTCCGCCCGGCGTTTTGCACCGCTGTGATGCTTTATTTTGCGGCCGCACAGCAAAAAGCCCGTCTGACTGTTCTGCCAGACGGGCGGATTTCTTTTGCTACATAAGCGTGAAATGTACTGGTGCCGCAAACAAAAGATAAAGTATCACTGCCAGCTGAACAATCAGTATGGCAGGCATGCCGAAAACGAAGCTTTTATGCTTGGTTTTATGACGGAAGGTATACATCCCGGCGATACAGCCGATGCTTCCGCCCACCAGGGCGGTGAGAAAAAGATTGGCTTCCGGGATACGGAACGCGCCTCTTTTTGCCTTCCGTTTGTCGATACCCATCATGGCAAAACCCACTATATTCACTATTATAACATAAAGAAAAAGAATTAAAATAACATTCATGGGAAATCCCTTATTTATTTTTTTCGATTTCCTGCTGCTTCATGGCGCGTACCTTGCTGGAAAGGCCGAACAGATTGATAAAGCCTTCTGCGTCATGATGGTCGTACAGGTCACCTGTGGTAAAGGAAGCGATGGATTCGTTATACAGGGAATAAGGGGAGGTGGTGCCTGCCTTGATGATATTTCCCTTGTAAAGTTTGAATTTCACTTCGCCGGTTACATTTTCCTGGGTGCTTTCGATGAAAGCCTGGACAGCCTCGCGCAGAGGGGTAAACCATTTTCCTTCATACACGATCTGTGCGAATTTATTGCCCATATCAAGCTTCGTGGTGGTGGTTTCACGATCCAGGATCAGCTCTTCCAGCTGTTGATGAGCTTCGTAAAGGATGGTTCCTCCGGGAGTCTCGTAGACGCCGCGGGATTTCATGCCTACCACACGGTTTTCCACGATATCCACGATGCCGATGCCGTGCTTGCCGCCCAGCTCGTTCAGCTTGCGGATGATATCGGAAACCTTCATTTTTTCACCATTGATGCTGGTGGGGGTTCCTTTTTCAAAGGTCATGGTTACATATTCGGGTTCATCGGGCGCTTTTTCAGGAGTGGTTCCCAGTACGAGCAGATGCTCATAGTTAGGCTCGTTGGCAGGATCCTCCAGCTCCAGTCCTTCATGGCTGATGTGCCACAGGTTACGGTCACGGCTGTAGCTGCTGTCTGCAGAGAAGGGAAGGTCAATGCCGTGCGCCTTGCAGTATTCGATTTCGGATTCACGGGAATCCATGGTCCACTTCTCATTTCTCCAGGCTGCGATGATCTTTAAGTCGGGAGCGAGTGCCTTGATACCCAGTTCAAAACGGATCTGGTCATTTCCTTTCCCGGTAGCGCCGTGGCAGATGGCGGTAGCGCCTTCCTTACGGGCGATTTCCACCAGCTTCTTAGCAATCAGGGGCCTTGCCATGGAGGTGCCCAGCAGATATTTGTTTTCATAAACCGCATGTGCTTTTACGCAGGGCATAACGTATTCATCACAGAATTCGTCGATAACATCCAAAACGTAAAGCTTGGAAGCGCCGCAGAATTTTGCTCTTTCTTCAAGACCGTCCAGCTCTTCCGCCTGTCCGCAGTCGATGCAGACGCAGATGACTTCATAGTCAAAGTTTTCTTTCAGCCACGGGATAATCGCTGTGGTGTCAAGTCCGCCTGAGTAGGCAAGGATTACTTTTTCTTTCATTATGTTCCTCTTTCCTGCCGCAAAAAACCGGCATGCTTATTAATTATGTGAAATTTCAGGAGCCCTGGCCTGTGGCCGCCGGCTCATTTGTTCTGGAATTAATATACAACAAAACTTTTTAGAATGCAAGTGAAAAAATATGCATTTTTTTAAGTGTTTTTTATGAAAAATATGCATAAACTTTAAAAAACTATTGCATATTATGCAAAACGGACGTATAATTATGCGAAAACCGGGGATGCCACCGTGACTATGCGGGATGGAAAAGACAGAAAAGGTTGAGTTTCGGGCGGATTCTGATTATACTGGTTTTACCGGAAAATATCAGCCGGATTCTGACAGTATCTGTGAGATAACTGAAAACTGAACGGTTAAGGGAAAGGAATGGAAGGAAAATGATAAAAGCAGGAATTATTGGAGCGACAGGTTATGCGGGAGGAGAGCTGGTAAGACTGCTGACGGCCCACCCTGATGTGGAAATCGTATGGTACGGCTCCCGCAGCTATATTGACAAGAAGTACTATGAAGTCTATAAAAACATGTTCCAGATAGTGGATGCCGTATGTCTGGATGATAATATGGAAGAACTGGCAAAGCAGGCGGATGTGATTTTTACCGCCACACCCCAGGGCTTCTGCGCGTCCCTTATTAATGAAGAGATTCTTTCCAATGCAAAGCTTGTGGATTTGAGCGCGGACTTCCGCATCAAGGATGTGGCGACCTATGAAAAATGGTACGGCATTGAGCATAAGGCTCCCCAGTACATAGGAGAAGCCGTCTATGGGCTGTGTGAGATCAACAGGGAGGCGGTGAAAAATGCGCGCCTGGTGGCAAATCCCGGCTGTTATCCCACCTGCTCCACTCTTTCCATCTATCCTTTATTAAAGGAAGGACTGATCGATCCGTCCACCGTGATTATTGATGCCAAGAGCGGTACTTCAGGGGCCGGCAGGGGCGCCAAGGTGGATAACCTTTACTGTGAGGTCAACGAGAATATCAAGGCCTATGGCGTGGCAAACCACAGACATACGCCGGAGATCGAGGAGCAGCTTTCCCTGGCCGCAGGAGAGGAAATGCTGATAAATTTCACACCTCATCTGGTTCCCATGAACAGGGGCATCCTGATAACGGCTTATGCTTCCCTGAAAAGTACGCTGCAGCCGGACGGCACCCGGGCCTTTCCTTCTTATGAAGAGGTACGGGCGGCTTACGATAAATACTACGACAAGGAAAAATTCGTCCGCGTTCTGGATAAGAATGTATGCCCGGAAACCAAATGGGTGGAGGGCAGCAACTATGTAGACGTGAATTTTAAAATCGATGAAAGAACCGGACGCGTCATCATGATGGGAGCTATGGATAACCTGGTGAAGGGCGCGGCAGGACAGGCGGTGCAGAATATGAATCTCATGTTCGGTCTGCCGGAAACCAAGGGGCTGGAGCTGGTTCCCATGTTCCCGTAAGGAAACCGGCCGGCGGAGGAGCAAGCATGAGATTAAGGCCTTATCAAAAAAGAGATGCCGCCGTTATAGCAGGCTGGAGCACGGATGAGAGAACCCATGCGCTCTGGTGTGCCAACCTGATTCCTTTTCCGGCAGCTGCGGAGGAGTTTCACGCATATGCCCGGAGGGCGGAGGAAGAATATGGAAACAATGGCTTTACCGCGCTTAAGGATGACGGAACGCCTGTGGGATATTTCAGGCTGGGAATCAATCCGGATACCGACAGCGGGTTTCTGGGATTTGTGATCATAGATGGAAAAGAAAGAGGAAAAGGCTGCGGGGAACAGATGCTGCGCCTGGCAGTCAGATATGCATTTGAAATTGCAGGCCTGCATTCGGTGGCCCTGAATGTTTTTGACTGCAACAGGGCGGCGGAAGGTCTTTACCGGAAGCTTGGCTTCCGGGAAGCGGAGAGAACCCCGGAATGCTTTGCATTTCAGGAAGAAAAATGGGGAAGAATGCGGATGGAGCTTGTTGTGGCAGATGTATAAGTGCAAGATAATTGTAATTCTAAGGCAGGGTGGTGAAGCGCCGAATGCCGGAAGCCTGAGGCTGGGAGGAATAAATGGATCAGAACAGTATTGCGGATTTCGTAAAAGGATTTTGCCCGGAGATTAAAAAATATGAGGCGTATTACTACGGATATCCGGAAATCGCGGATGAGCTTTGCGAGCTTGTGCTGACCGGAGAAAAAAGAGCTACCACCAGCCTCCTTAAGCTCTATGAACTGGAGCAGGAGCCGCTTCCGTGCGCCGGAGACTATTCCGTCATCCTGGACAGCGCACAGCGGCCCCGTTGCATCACCCGGATCACAAAGGTAACACAGGTGCGTTTTTGTGATATTACCGAAGAATATGCGCACAGGGAGGGCGAAGGAGATAAATCCCTGGCCTATTGGAAAAAAGCCCACAGAGAGGCATTTTCCCGGGAGTGCAGGGAAGAGTGCGGAATTGAATTTACCGAAGACATGATTTGCGTCTGCGAGGAATTTGAGGTGGTTTACCGGGGAGAGAGCGAAAACAAACAGTAAATGATTGTGGATGTGGGGTGGTTGCCAGGAAGGAATTGACAGAAGGTACGGATAGGCGTAAACTGTTGAAGGTTTTTAAAGTTGTAAGAACTGGCAAAATTTAATCGCCCAACACATCAGATAAGTTTCCATACTATATTGGCGCTGGATACCCTCACATTCCAAAGGAGTGAAAAAATCCATGGCAGAAAAAAAATAACAGTGCACTGTTTTTTACATGCAGTCTCATTGAATTTATCGGACGCAAGGTTCTGCAGCCTCGTAAATTTATTACGGATGCCCTTGGTAAGGAGGCTATTGAAAGAATTTATGATTATGCGGATGTTTTTCATTGTGAACCAATAGCAATATTGGAGACTGTAGGGTGGATGCAGGCTGAACTGTAATTTCTTTAGTAAAGGAAAAAGCTTATGGAACGAGTAACCCATGAATTCCAGCCTGTTTTCAACAGGGATTCCCGTGTCCTGATACTGGGAACCTTTCCTTCCGTGAAATCCAGGCAGCAGCAGTTTTACTACGGCCATCCCCAGAACCGGTTCTGGAGGGTGACGGCGGCGCTTCTTAAGAAAGAGGTACCTGTAACCATTGAAGAAAAGAAGAAAATGCTCCTTGACGGCCATATTGCCATCTGGGATGTGATAGATACCTGTGATATTGAAGGATCCAGCGACAGTTCCATCCGCAATGTAAAGGCCAATGACATCGGCGGCCTTCTGGCGCAGACCTCCATCCGGGCGGTGTTTGCCAATGGGGATAAGGCGTGCCAGCTTTACCGGAAATACTGTATGGAGCAGGCCGGCAGGGAAATTATCAGACTGCCCTCCACAAGCCCGGCCAATGCGGCATGGACGTTGGAAAAGCTCATACAGGCCTGGAGCGTGATTCGTGAATATATGTGAGTACGCGGTGAAAGCAGACATCCGCTACATCCCGCAGCGTTTAAAAAGGCCTGGAGAAAATTGCAGATACTCTCCAAGGCATGTGGCAGTCCCATTTACCAGACTGCCGAAATACATAAAGAAGTGAGGAATTACAAACATGGTACGAACAATGAACATTGATGATTATGACGAAGTAAGCCGGCTGTGGCATAAAATCAAAGGATTTTCCATCCGCAGCATCGACGACTCCAGAGAAGGCGTGGAGCGCTTTCTGCAAAGAAATCCGGAAACCAGCGTGGTAGCGGTGGAGGATTCAAAAATCGTGGGAGCAATTCTCTGCGGGCATGACGGCAGACGCGGCTGTATGTACCATGTTTGTGTGGATCCGGAATACCGGATGCGGGGAATCGGCAAATCCATGGTGGTTTTTGCCATGAATGCGCTGAAAAAGGAGAATATCAGCAAGGTATCCCTCATTGCCTTTACCAAGAATGATGTGGGAAATACCTTCTGGCGCTGCATCGGCTGGACGAAGCGGGAGGATCTGAACTATTACGATTTTGTACTTAACACTGAAAATATAGAGCGTTTTAACGACTGAAGCGGCAGCGGGGATTTCAACCCTGCCCAAAGGAGGAGAATATGGAACATATCAAAGGAGGCGTGACCGCTGCAAAGGGGTTTATGGCGGCCGGCGTGGAAGCAAATGTGAAGTATAAGAACAGGAAGGATATGGCGATGGTATACAGCCAGGTTCCGTGTAAGGCGGCGGGTGTTTTTACCAGCAATGTGGTAAAAGCGGCGCCGGTGGTATGGGATCGGGAAAAAATTAATACCTCCCCCTATATTCAGGCCGTGGTGGTGAATTCGGGAATCGCCAATGCATGTACGGGACGTCAGGGCTACGCTTACTGCCAGGAAACGGCAGACGCCGCCGCAGGCGCGCTGCAAATCCCCGGGGATTGTGTGCTTGTAGCATCCACAGGCGTTATCGGCATGCAGCTTCCCATGGACAAAATCACCGCAGGCGTGGCGGCTCTGGCAGGCTGCCTTAAGGATACGCAGGAAGCCGGGACCCAGGCGGCGGAAGCGATAATGACCACGGATACCATTTCCAAGCAGGTGGCTGTGCAGTTTGAGGCCGGCGGCAAAACCGTGACCGTAGGCGGCATGTCCAAGGGCAGCGGGATGATTCATCCCAACATGTGCACCATGCTGGGCTTTGTAACCACGGATATCGCCATTTCCAAAGAGCTTTTGCAGGAGGCATTAAGCGCGGATGTGGTGGACACCTTCAACATGATTTCCGTAGACGGCGATACCTCCACCAACGATACGCTGGTGGTACTGGCAAACGGCTGCGCCGGAAACCCTGAGATCACGGAGAAAAACGAGGATTACCTCCATTTCTGCCAGGCGCTTCACGAGGTAAACGAAACGCTGGCAAAAATGATGGCAGGGGACGGTGAGGGGGCTACCGCGCTGTTTGAGACAAAAGTCATCCATGCGGCAAATAAAGAGGACGCCAGGACGCTGGCCAAATCCGTCATCTGCTCCAGCCTGACCAAGGCGGCCATTTTCGGCCACGACGCCAACTGGGGAAGGATTCTCTGCGCGCTTGGCTACAGCGGAGCCAGCTTCGATCCGGAGGCGATTGAGCTTTTCTTTGAAAGCAGCGCGGGACGGATTCAGATATATAAGGACGGCCAGGCCACGGATTACAGCGAGGAGGAGGCCACTAAAATCCTTTCCTGCCCTGTGGTGACTGTTGTTGTGGATATGAAGATGGGCGAATCGCAGGCAACTGCCTGGGGCTGCGACCTCACCTATGATTATGTAAAAATCAATGCGGATTACCGCTCCTGAGAAAAATAAATTGTGCAATGAAAGCATTCATACAGGCCTGCGTATTTTGCAGCGCAGACCGTATGAATACGCAGAGGAAGAAAGCATCCGGTCCACCGTGCGGCGGTTTTAAAAGGACGGATGCAAACATGTGATGGGAGAGCGAAGATGGAACAGAAGGAAATGGATCAGGTAATGCAGAAGGCATCGGTGCTGATTGAAGCGCTGCCTTATATTCAGAAATTCAACCGTAAAATTATTGTGGTAAAATACGGCGGAAGCGCCATGAGCAATGAAGAGCTGCAGAGGAACGTCATCAAGGACGTTACCCTGTTAAAACTGGTGGGCTTCAAGCCGATTATCGTGCATGGCGGCGGAAAGGCCATCAGCAAATGGGTGGGCAAGGTAGGCAAGGAAGCCAGGTTTGTGAACGGCCTGCGCGTGACGGATGAGGAAACCATGGAAATCGCGGAAATGGTCCTGGGCCGTGTAAACAAGAATCTGGTGACCATGGTGGAGGAGCTTGGCGTCAAAGCCGTAGGTATCAGCGGCAAGGACGGCGGCCTTCTGAAGGTGGATAAAAAATATGCGGACGGCCAGGACATCGGCTTTGTGGGTGATATCAAGGAAGTGGATCCCAAGGTGCTCTATGACCTTCTGGAAAAGGATTTTCTCCCGATTGTGGCCCCGGTTGGGCTGGATGATGATTTCAATACCTACAATATCAATGCGGATGATGCCGCCTGCGCCATTGCCAAGGCGGTGGGAGCGGATAAGCTTGTTTTCCTTACCGATATTGAAGGGCTGTATAAGGATATCAATGACAAATCCTCTTTTATTTCCCGGCTGACTGCCGGACAGGCGGAGGAATTAATCAACGGGGGAATCATCGGCGGTGGCATGCTGCCCAAGCTGAACAACTGTACCTCAGCCATCCGCAACGGCGTTAACCGGGTGCATATCCTGGACGGAAGGGTTCCCCATTGCCTGTTGCTGGAAATTTTTACAAACGAAGGCGTGGGAACGGCGATTATATCCGATGATGAGGAAGTGTAGGAAGCGGTAAAAAGGAGAGAATGGCATGAGTGAAAAAGCTTTGAGCATGAAGGAATATATCGAAGAGGCGGAAGCCGCTCTTTTACATACCTACAACCGGTATCAGGTGGTTCTGGATAAGGGCGACGGCGTTTACCTGTATGATATGGAAGGCAAAAAGTACCTGGATTTCTGCGCCGGCATCGCTGTTTTTGCCCTGGGCTATAATAACAGGGAATATAACGACGCGTTGAAGGCACAGATCGATAAAATTATCCATACCTCCAATTATTATTACAATGTGCCTGCTGTGGAGGCGGCTGTGAAAATGAAAAAGGTTTCCGGCATGGACAGGGTTTTCTTTACCAACAGCGGCGCGGAGGCCATTGAAGGCGCTTTGAAGGCAGCCAGGAAATATGCATATCTGAAGGACGGACGCACGGATCATGAAATCATTGCCATGGAGCATTCCTTCCACGGCCGTACCTTCGGCGCGCTTTCCGTGACGGGAAATCCCCATTACAGGGAAGCCTTTGAGCCTATGATAGGAAATATCCGTTTTGCGCAGCTGAATGATTTTGACAGCGTCCTTTCACAGGTGACGGATAAAACCTGTGCCATCATTATGGAAACCGTGCAGGGAGAAGGCGGTATTTATCCTGCGCAGGAGGAGTTCCTGAAAAAGGTTCGCGCCCTGTGTGATGAAAAGGATATCCTTCTTATTCTGGATGAGATCCAGTGCGGAATGGGGCGTACAGGTTATATGTACGCTTGGCAGCGTTACGGCGTGAAGCCGGATATTATGACGACGGCAAAGGCTCTGGGCTGCGGCGTTCCGGTGGGCGCATTCCTGATGACGGAAAAGGTGGGAGCCCATTCCCTGACAAGCGGTGACCATGGCACCACTTACGGAGGGAATCCGCTGGCCTGCGCGGCTGTGAGTAAAGTTCTTGATTTATTCGAAAAGGACAATATAATAGATAATGTAAGACAGGTCGGTGCATATCTGGAAGAAAAACTGGCCGCCCTGGTGGATAACTATGATTTTATTGAGGCTCACAGAGGCGTGGGACTGATGCAGGGGCTGGTTTTCTCCATCCCTGTTGGGGATATTATCAGCCGTGCGCTTGAAAAGGGGCTGATCCTGATCAATGCGGGAACCAATATTATCCGTTTTGTGCCGCCTCTTGTGATTACCCGGGAGAATGTGGATGACATGATCGTAATCCTCAGGGACTGCCTGGATGAAGTAAAAATATCGTAGCCTCCGGCAGCCCTATTGTTCTGTTTGTCTGCCGGACGGTATTAAAAACGCCCCGAAAAAAGGAGATTTTGCATGAAGCTTTGGAAAAGAATTGCAGCCGTGGCAGCGGTCGCGGCGGCCGCCGGTGTATTGATTTATTATGGGATCGCAAGCGACAGGCTGGCTGATCTTGCCAAAATACCCGACAACGCCCTGCTTAGTAAGCCTACGGTGAATTTATGGTATACGGACGAAGCCCTGAGCGATTATCTGGGCAGCGTTGCCCTGGATTTTTCAGAGGAAAAAGATGTCCGTGTGATTCCGAAGCTGGTATCGGGCCTTGAATATCTGGAGACGATCAACCAGGATTCCCTGCAGACCAATTCTTATCCGGATTTATATATCATAAGCAATGACTGTCTGGAAAAGGCTTATCTTGCGGGGCTGGCAAGTCCTGTGAAGGATGAGGCGGGGCTTGTGAGCGAAGAGAATTTTTCCCGGCCGGCGCTGGAGGCGGTGACCTATAAGGACAGGCTGGTCGGCTATCCCTTTTATTATGAGACAAGCGCGTTGATTTATAATAAGACTTATATGGAAGCGCTGGCGGCGGCTTCTCTGGAGGCTGAAGCGGATGCGGCGGAAGGCGAGGCCGCCATGGAGGCGCTGAATGAAAACGGTGAGCCGCTGGATGCAGGCAGTACGGAAGGGGCGGCTGAAGAGGGACAGGACGCAGAGGGCGAAGGTGAAGCCGGTGAGCCGGAGACGTTTGTCCCTGAGGAAGCGCAGCTGGAGGAACGGATTAATGCAATGATCCCGTCTACAATCGATGATATCCTTTCTTTTGCGGACAGCTACGATGCGCCGGAGCAGGTAGAGGCTGTTTTCAAGTGGGATGTGGACGATATTTTTTATAATTACTTCTTTGTGGGGAATTATATTGATGTGGGCGGTTCCTGCGGTGACGATACGGAAAGTATTGATATTTACAATCTGGATGCCATCCGGTGCCTGATGGCGTATCAGGATTTGAATCAGTTTTTTTCCATTGATCCGGATGAGGTGGATTACGATTCCGTAATTCAGGAATTTATTGATGGCAAGCTGGTTTTTACGGTGGCTACCACGGATATTGTGGGCAGGATCGAGGAAGCGAAGAAGAACGGGGAGTTCCCGTATGAGTATGGGGTGACGAATATCCCCAATATCAATGGGGAGCTGAAGACGCGCAGTCTTTCCGTGACCAATGCGGTGGTGGTGAACGGCTACAGCCAGAAAAAGGACATTGCCAATGAGTTTGCCGCTTATCTGACCGGGGAGCGTGCGCAGAATCTGTATGAGCGTACGGGCAGGATGCCGGCCAGGAAGGGCGTGAGCTTTGAAAACCCCCAGGCGGAGGCGTTTGGCAGGGAGTATGCGCTGTCGGTGCCGATTCCGAAGATGATGGCAACGAGTAATTACTGGGTGCAGATGGAAATTGCTTTTACCCGGGTATGGTCGGGGGAAAGCGCGACGGATACGTTAAAAGCGCTGTCTGAAAAGATTATGACGCAGGTGACGGGCCAGCCTTTTGAGGAAGAGTATATCGAGGAGCCTGTTGAGGAGACGGAAAGCTATATCGGCGAGGAAGAGTAAGGATTGCCGGTTACCGCAGAGGGACTGTGCGGCTGCGAATAGTTTTGAATAAGTTGCCAATCGTATGGGCAGAATGTAGAAAAGGGCGGGGCTTCAGATGGCGCTGCAGCGGTTTGGAAAC